>CAYMFV010000309.1:0-4096 GCA_964389745.1 uncultured Planctomycetales bacterium
CACCCCGGTCCCACCCTCCGCCCCGCCGGGTTCCGCCCCGGCCGCCTCGGGCTCCCCGGGCCGGGCCTCGGCCAGACGCTGGAGGAGCTCCTCGGGGGCGGCCTCCTCGTCCGGATCCAGGAGGGCCGCCAGGGCCGCCTGGGCCAGGCGCCGGGGCTCCTCGGCAAGCTCCCGGACCTCCACCGGGAAGCTCCTGGTGCTCCGGGGGCGGCGCAGGAGGAGCTCCTCGCCCCCGCCACTCCGCCGGACTCCGGACAGCCGGAGGCGGCGGTGCCGCACCAGGAGCAGGGCCAGGAGGAAGGCCAGGTCCCGGCAGGGCTCCCGGGCATCCCCGGCGAGCTGCTCCACCAGGCCCAGGAGCAGCTCGAAGTCCAGGGCCAGGACCCGGCGGCGCTGGCGGTGGGCCGTGCGCCACCAGAAGACGTCCTGCCCCGGGTCCCGCGCGTCGAAGCAGCGGCTGCAGAGATCGCCGCGTTCCAGGACACCGCCCTCCTCGAGACGCAGCAGGGAGAAGAGGGCCTCGCCGTCGACGAAGGTCGAACCGCAGCGGGCACAGGCCCCCTGGCGCCGCCGGAACCGCCAGCCTCGCTCCACGCCTGCATCCTACTCGGGGCGGCACTGCCTCACCAGGGCGGCGGCTGCTAGCCTGCCGGCGGTCGCTCCCCCAGCCCATGATCCTCGCCGCCGAACCCGTCTCAGGCCGCCGCGCCCGGCGCCGTTTCGTGGAACTCGCCCGTCGCTTCCGCGGCCGCAGCCCGGTGTGGGTCCCCCCCCTCACCGGGGAGGTGTTGCGCCTCCTGGATCCAGGCCGCAACCCGGCGCTCCGGCACGCCCGTCAGCGTCTCTGGATCGCCCGGGACGAGAGGGGGGGGAGCCGGGGTCGGATCGCTGCCACCTGGGATCCCCGGCACGCCGCCAACCTGGGCGAGGCCGCCGGCTGGTTCGGTTTCTTCGACGCCGACGGCCCCGAGACGACCCGTTTCCTCCTGGACACCGCCTGGGCCTGGCTGGCCGAGCAGGGAGCCGAGAGCATGCTCGGCCCGGCGGACCCCGACACCAATCACGAGTGCGGCTGCCTGCTGGAGGGCTACGAGGAGATGCCCTACCTGATGATGCCTCACCATCCGCCGGAGTATGCCGCCTGGCTGGAGGGGGCAGGCCTGCGCAAGGCCCGGGATCTCCTGGCCTACGAGGTCCACGACCGGGACTTCCCCTTCGCCCGTCTGGAGCGGGTGGTCCGGCGCCTCGAGGAGCGGAGCGGCGTCCGCCTGCAACGCGTCACCCGGCGGCACCTGCCCGAGGTCCTGGACCTGGCCCTGGAGGTCTACAACCAGGCCTGGCGGGACAACTGGGGCTTCCTGCCCATGACCCGGGAGGAGTTCGCCTTCGAGGCGAAGGCCATGCTGCCCCTCCTCGACCCGGACCTGGCCCTCGTGGCCACCTGCGACGGCCGTCCCGCCGCCTTCGCCCTGGGCCTGCCCGACGCCAACGTCGCCCTGCACGCCGTCCACGGCCGCCTCTGGCCCACCGGTTTCCTGCGCCTGCCCTTCCTCCTGCGCCGGGTGCGGCGCCTGCGCATCCTCACCCTGGGCGTGGTCCACGAGTTCCGCCACCGTGGTCTGGAGACGGTCCTCGTGTACCGCCTCTCCGAGGCCAGCCACCGCAAGGGCTACCACACCGCCGAGATGTCCTGGGTCCTGGAGGACAACGAGGCCATGAAGCGCCTGGCCGCCACCTTCGGCGGCCGCCTCTCCCGCCGCTACCGCATCTACCGCGGGCCGCCGGCGGGCGCCTGACTCCCCCCCCCCACCTGGAGGAGGATGTGCTGCAGGACCTCCCGGGCACGCTCCACCGAGAAGCCCCGGAACTCCCACTCGGCCTCGGCGGCATCCAGGGGCTTGTGCACCTCCTGGTTGCCCTCCACCACGACCCGGACCTTGAGCTCGTAGCCCCCCGGCCCGGGCAGCTCCTGGATGCGCACCTCGGCCCGGCTGCGGCGCCCGTTCCGGGAGTAGGGCGCCAGCTCCACCAGCCAGCCGGACTCGATGCGACCGGTGGCCGGATCGGCCTCCCCGGGGGGGAACTCTGCCCGGACGAAGGCCACCTGACAGGCCCGGACCAGGTCCCGGCTGGGGGGGCCGTCCCGGAGCTGCCGGGTCACCCAGCCCTCTTCCTCGGCGGGGCCGGCGCTGGCGCAGGCGGCCAGGAGCAGGAGGACGGCGGCGGCAGGGCGCATGCCCGGGATTCTAGGTCCGGCCGGTCCGCTTGGAGGGACTCCGCTCCCGCTCCCGGAGTACCAGGCGCACCGGCACCCGCCGGAAGTCCAGGCGGGTTCGGAGCTGGGCCTCGATGGCCCGGAGGGCCTCCCGGCTGAAGAGGGTCTTGCGGTTGACGAAGAGCAGGAAGGTGGGCGGCGCCACCCGGAGCTGGGTGGCGTAGTAGACCCGGGGCTTCTCCCCTCGCCCCCGGAAGCGGAGGACCGAGAAGGCCGCAGCCATCACCCGGTTCAGCTCCCCGGTGCCCACCCGGCGGCTGGCCTCCTCGTGCAGGGCGAAGGCCAGCTCCAGGGTCCGGTCCAGGCCCCGGCCGGTGCGGCTGGAGATGCGGCACAGGGGCGCGCCCCGGAGGTGCGGCAGGCGGTGCTCGACCAGCCCCCGGAAGGCGGTTGCCCCGGGATCCCCGAGGTCGGCCTTGGTGCCCACCACCACCACCGGCTTGTGGCGGTCGTGGATGGTCCGGGCCAGCTCCTGGTCCAGGCGGGAGATGTCCGCCTCCAGGTCCAGGAAGAGCAGTGCCACGTCCGCCCGGCGGATGGCCTGGTCGCTGCGGGTGAGGGAGAAGTACTCCACTGCGGTGTCCAGCCGGCTGCGCCGGTGGATACCGGCCGTGTCCACCAGGACCAGGGGGCGGTCCCGCCAGCGGAAGGCCACCTCGACCGCGTCCCGGGTGGTGCCCGGGATCTCGCTCACCAGGACCCGTTGCTCCCCGAGGAGGGCGTTGACGTAGGAGGACTTGCCCGTGTTCCGGCGCCCGACCACGGCGATGCGCAGGGCGTCCGCCGCCACGCCACCCGGCGCCGGGGGGGTGGGCAGGCGACCGGCAAGCTCCAGGAGGAGGTCGGAGACGCCGAGGCCCTCCTGGGCCGAGAGAGCCAGGGGCTCGCCGAAACCGAGCCGTGTGAACTCCGCCAGGCTGCTCTGGGCTGCCCGGGACTCGGCCTTGTTGGCCACCAGGAGGATCTCCCGGGCATGGCGGCGCAGCAGCCGGGCCACCTCCTCGTCCAGGGGCGTCAGCCCCTCCCGGGCGTCCACCAGGAACAGGACCAGGCCGGCGTCGTGGACCCCGGTGAGGACCTGGTACTCCACGGCCTCGCCCAGGTCGTGCCGGTCGACGATGCCGATGCCGCCGGTGTCCATGATCTCGCAGGCCAGCGGCGGATCCTCCAGGCGCAGGGGCGCCACCAGACGGTCCCGGGTGACCCCCGCGGTCTCCTCGACGATGGCCCGCCGGTCCCCCAGGAGCCGGTTGAAGAGGGTGGACTTGCCCACGTTCGGACGGCCCACGATGGCCACCAGGGGCGGACGATCCTCCGGGAAGGCGCTCACGACAGGCCCAGGACGGTGTGCATCTGGGGCAGGACCCGGAGGTCCAGGGGAAGATGGCGGAAGGCCAGGGTCCACTCGAGGAGACGCTCACCGGGGGGGGGCAGGAGGCCACCGGGAAGGGCCGTCACCGGCTGCAGCCAGACCCGGGCGCCGGGCGCCACCCGGGCCAGCTCGCCCAGGGCCAGGGCCAGCTCCTCGTCCTGGACCCCGGCGCTCACCACCACCTTGACCCAGCCCGGGAACCCCCGCCGGTGCAGGAGGGCGGCGCAGGCGGCCGGATCCGGCTCCTCGGCCGCCGGCCGCAGGGTCGAGGGGAGCTTCCAGTCCAGGCTCACCTGGCTCACGTGGGGCAGGAGCCGGGCCAGCTCCCCGGGCCGGACGCCGGCGGTCTCGAGGAGGACCGGCGCCAGCCAGTCGGGCAGCCAGGCAGCCAGGAAGTCGGCCTGGACCAGGGGTTCGCCCCCGGTGAGGGCCACGGGCCGCTCCCGGGC
>CAYMFV010000310.1:0-4086 GCA_964389745.1 uncultured Planctomycetales bacterium
GCTCCACCACCCGCTGGTTGCCGTCCCAGGAGTGGGTGACGGCCCCGGGGGCGACGAGCACGACCTTCGCGATCTTGGCGGGGTCCCCGGCGTAGTCGTAGTCCACCAGGTAGCCGGTGCCGCCGTAGGTCATGGTCCGGTAGCTTTGCCAGTCGGTCGGATCGGGATCCACGATCACCGGCCGCGGCGTGCTCGGGTCGCAGGGGATGTTTGGGGTCAGGAGGATCTCGTAGTCCGCCCAGATGCCGTTCACCTTGCCGCGACCATCGCCGCCGGCCAGCAGGATCCGGCCATCCGGCAGCAGGATGGCGATGGCGTGCTTCGCGTGCCGGGCGGCGCTGGGCGGCAGCAGCTCGCAGACCCACGAGGAGGTCGTGGCGTCGTAGCGGTAGCGCAGGGCGCGCTGGGCGTAGAGGCCCACCCCGCCGACCACGATGATGCTGCCGTCCGGGTAGAGGACGCTCAGATGGTTGCGGCGGCCGTAGACGAGGTCCGTCTCCGTCGTCCAGGCCTGCTGGGACGAGAAGAACCGGAACGACTCGACCGTGTCCAGGATCTCCGCAGTCGGCGGGTCGGTGCCGTTGGGGATCGGGTTCTTCGTACCGCCGAGGACCAGGATCCGGTTCTCCATCGCGGGCACCCCGAGGAGCAGCGGCGCCGGCACCGCCGTCCCGAACAACCGCGGCCGGTCGGCAGGCATGGGGAGGCCGGTCGTCCAGCTGGCCGCCGAGCCGGAGGCGGGGTCGTGGTGGAGGAGGTCCACCGGCGTGCCCTGGCCGACCCGGGCCAGGTAGCCGGTGCCGGTGCCGGCGTCGTAGACCAGCAACATGCGGGGGTAGTTGCCAAGCTCGACCGCAGAAGAGGGCCCGCTGAAGACCTCGCCTCCCCCGGCCTCGGCCTGCCAGTCCCCTGGCTGCCCGGCCGCACCGCTGGGCCGGAAGGCCTGGTAGTCGTCGAGGGGCTGGAAGCCGGTACCGGACGGTGTATCGGTCATGCCCCCGAGGATGAGCACCCGGTCGCGGCCACTCGTCCCTTTGATCGGCCAGAGCACGACGCTCGGGTACCAGCGGGGGAAGTCCAGGTCGGGCTGGCGCTCCCACAGGTCATTCAGCATGCCGGCGACGAACTTCGCGGGGTAGAACACGTACACCATCGTGCTGCCCACGAGATTCCGGGGATCGTCGTAGCTCCGGTTGCCACCGGCCACCACCAGGTTGCCCCGGCTGGTCCAGCCATGGCCGGCGCAGTAGAGGTCGCCCTGGCCGGCTGGCAGGGAGAGCTCCTTGTTCGTGAATCCGGTGGTACTGCCGATGTTGTCCGGGTCCACGATGGCCCAGCGCTGGACCCAGACGTCAGTCGGACGGATCGTGCGCGGGGACGGCGGGTAGCGGCCGTCGTTGTCCCAGACCAGCACGCGGCCCCGGTACTCCCCGGTCGGGATGAGCGCGGCACTGGCCGCCATGAAGCTCTCCAGGTACTTGCCCGGCTGGGTGGGATCGGGCTCCATGGGGTTGCCGGTGAAGTCCGCCAGCCCCAGGTGCGGGTAGGGACCCCTGCCAGCGGGCGACGCAGGTCTCCGCAGGCGGCGGTGCCTGGGCCTCGGGGACGGGCATCGTGGCCCAGGCCGGGAGGGCCAGGAGGAGGGTGGGAGGAAGCATCAGGGTCATCACGGCACTCCTTGGCAAGAAGGGAATGGTGAGTTGGGATGCCCGATCCTGGCATGGACCCGGGCTCGTGGCAAGGGGGTTCTTCCGGATTCTTTCCCGGTGGCCCCCGGGGCGCCCCGGGGCGGGAGGGGTCTTGCCAGGCCCTGAACTCCGGGTATCCTTGTCACCATGGGGTTCCCTCTCCACACCATGGCACGCCTCCTCCTCCCGTTCCTCCTCCTCCTGACCGGCCCCCTCGGGGCCCAGGAGATCCTCCACCGTTGGCAGGCGCAGGCACCCAACGAGTCCTTCGGGAGTTCGGTGGCCGGCGCCGGGGACGTCGACCAGGACGGCTACGCGGACCTGATCGTCGGAGCATCAGCGGTGGATATCATCGGCATGAACTCGGGCATGGCCACGGTGTACTCGGGCCGGGACGGGTCGGTGCTGTACCAGTTCTACGGCGACTCCGCCTGGGACTTCTTCGGGTCCGCGGTGGCCGGAGGGAGCGATGTGGACGGGGACGGGGTGCCGGACCTGCTGGTGGGCGCCATCTCCGATGACCTCGGTGGCATTGGCAACGGCGGCAGCGTGCGGGTGTACTCGGGGGCCACGGGTGCGCAGCTCTACCTGTTCGCCGGCGGCATCACGATGCCCTGGGTGGGCGCGCCCGGCGCCACGGCCTTCGCCGGGGACGTGAACGCGGACGCCTACGCGGACATCATCATCGGGGCGTCCGAGGGCGGGACCATCTACGGAAGGAAGGAGGGCGTGGTGCGGGTGTACTCCGGGGCGGACGGCTCGCTGCTGTACGAGTTCGCGGGGCAGGCGATGGGGGACTCCCTGGGTAGTGGGGTCAGCGGCGCGGGCGACGTGGATGGCGACGGCTACGACGACTTCCTGGCCGGTGCTCCGGGGGCCGGGCGGGGAGGGCAGGCCTACCTGTACAGCGGCCGGGACGGCTCGGTGCTCTACACTTTCGAGGACACCTCTCGCAACGGAGCCATGGGCGACGCGGTAGCCGGCGCCGGCGACGTGGACATCGACGGAGTCCCCGACCTGCTCATCGGCGGGCCTCGTCTTGGTGCGCACGGCGTATCCTCGGGCAACGCCTACGTCTACTCCGGTGCCGACGGCAGCCTCCTTTACCACTTCGACGGTTTTTCGACCGGTGGCTTCTTCGGCTCGTCGGTGGCCGGCGCCGGGGACGTGGACGGGGACGGCCATCCCGACCTGCTCGTGGGCGCACATGGGGAGATCTTCGACTCCGGCGTGGTGAGTACCCGGGGCAGCGCCCGGGTCTTCTCGGGGCGGGACGGGAGCATCCTCCTCTACCTGGTGGGCAAGCGGAACGAGGACGACTTCGGCGGGAGCGTGGCCGGCGCCGGGGACGTGGACGGAGACGGCCGGGCCGACATCATCGTCGGGGCTCCCTCCTCACCCCTGCCGCCCCTGGGCTACGACGGCGGCCGGGCCACGGTCTTCGGCGTGCGCCCGCCCTACCTGTACCTGGACATCGAGGACGGCAACCCGGTGGCGACGCTGCGGGCGACGGGGCTGCGGCCCTCGGCGCCGGCGTGGGTCGTGGCGGCACTGTTTCCCTGGGGCAGCACCTGGGTGGGCGGCGTCCACGTCAGGCTGGACGTGGAGCGTCCCCTGGCCTGGTGGGGCCCGCAGCACGCCGACGCCCAGGGCGAGCTGGCCTGGCCCCTGAACGTGGCCAGCAAGGCCTGGCAGCGTGGCGTCTGGCTGCAGGTCTTCCAGCACGGCCTGGCGACCAACCTCACCGGCGGCATGGCCTTCCCGTGAGCCCGGCCGCCGCGCGAGGCCTGTCGGCCCCGGCTTGGCTGCAGGGGGGGTTCCTAGGATGTCCGTACCCATGTTCGATACGGCATCGACCTTTCCCGCCTGGACTCCCCTGCCCCGGGACTTCTACCGCCGGGATGCCCTGTGCCTGGCCCGGGCCCTCCTCGGGACCATCCTGGTGCACCGCAGCCCCGAGGGGCTGGTGGCCGCCCGGATCGTCGAGGTGGAGGCCTACCGGGGGGTCGGGGACCGGGCCGCCCACTCCTGGAACGGCCGGCGCACCCGGCGCAACGAGACCATGTGGGGGCCCGAGGGGCACCTCTACGTGTACTTCATCTACGGCATGCACTGGTGCGCCAACGTGGTCTGCGCCGGGGAGGGGGTTCCCGAGGCGGTCCTGCTCCGGGCCGCCGAGCCGGTGGCCGGCCTCGAGGTGATGCGCCGGCGCCGGGGGCGGAAGGTCCGGGACGCCCACCTCCTCCGGGGGCCGGCCTGCCTGTGCCGGGCCCTGGGGCTGGACGGCCGGCACGACGGCGCCGACCTGTGCGGGGCGGGGCTGTTCCTGGCCCGGGGGACGCCGGTGCCGGCCCGCCAGGTCCGGTGCACGCCCCGGGTCGGCGTCGCCTATGCCCGG
>CAYMFV010000311.1:0-4085 GCA_964389745.1 uncultured Planctomycetales bacterium
TATTTATAAAACCCCTGACCACTTTTCATGCCCAGTTGGCCATCATCCACCTGTTTTCGCAATCGCTCAGGAACACTAATGTCCAGATCCTGTGACCGCTACGTCCAGGAACTGGCCGGGCCGCCGGTTCAGCCCCCGGCCCCCGAGGCCCTGGCCCTGGCCCGCCGGGAGTGCCTGCCGGCCCGGCCGGACGAGTGGGCGGCCCTGCCGGTGGTCGTCCTGCCCCTGCAGCCCCTGGCGATGGGCCTCGACCCGGCGCCGGTGGCCCGCCTGCGCCTGGCCCGGACCGGGGCGGCCCTGGCGGTCCAGGTCGAGTGGGGGCTGGCCGAGGGCATTCCCGACCTCGGCCAGGCCACCGCCGCCATCGGGCTCTGCGACTGGCAGGATCCGCCCTACTTCAGCACCTTCGAGGGCGGCACCTTCGACTTCCTGCGCCTGCCGGCCCGCCCGCTCGTCGGCCTCGCCCGGCCCGACGGCGGGGGGGGGACGATCTTCCGCGCCGTCCTCCGCCGCCCCCTGGCGCCTGGGGGGGGGCAGACCGTGGACCTGCGCCCCGGCGCCGGCCCGCGCTGGTTCCAGTTGATGCTCATCGTGCCCACTCCCGAGGGGCCGGCCCTGGCCTTCTCGCCGTGGGTGCGCCTCGAGTCCTGACCCTTCAGTCCCCGAGCAGGGCCGCCAGCCGCCCCGGGTCGGTCTCCGGCGGCAGGCAGGACGAGCCCCGGCACAGGTAGAGGGTCGCCTTGCCGTCCCGGGGCGTGCGGTCCGCCAGGACCTCGACCGGGCTGTCCGGCGCCGGGGACGGGCGCAGCACCACCAGCAGGGGGGGGGCAGACGGGGCCAGGAGCGCCGCCCGCCAGGCCTCCAGGGAAGCCGGGTCGCCGGTGCCCACCACCACCGCGGTCCGGGGCTCCTCCACGGCCAGCTCCAGGGCCCGGAGGGTGGCGGTGAAGGCCCGGGGATTGCCGCCGGCGGCCAGGTTCAGGACCGCGGCGAAGCCCCGCTCCGCCGTCTCCCGCCAGCGGGCCTCGGCCGGCTCGAAGGCGGCCAGCAGGGCCATGCACTCCAGGGCGACGGCGTTCGGCGAGGGGGTGGCGCCGTCCCAGGGGGAGGCGAGGCGGTGGCGGAGGTGGGGGTCCCGGCCGTCGGTGTCGTGGAAGAGGCCCTTCTCCGGGTCCCAGTAGTCCGCCACCATGACCTCGGCCATCGCCCGGGCCTCCCGGAACCAGTCCTCGTCGCCGGTGGACTGGAAGAGGGAGAGGAAGCCCCGGCAGGCCCAGGCCAGGTCCTCCAGGACCACCGGGTGCCGGGCCCGGCCGGCCCGCCAGGAGCGGCGCCAGCCCTCGGGGGTCCGGAGGTGTTCCACCAGGAAGGTCGCGGCCTCGGCGGCGGCCCGGGTGTAGCGGGGCTCGCCGAGCTCCCGGCCGGCCCGGGCCAGGGCGTCCACGGCGAGGCCGTTCCAGCCGAGCAGCACCTTGTCGTCGGTGGCCGGGGCCACCCGCTCCCGGCGGGCCGCCAGGAGGGCCGCCCGCACCTCCCGGGCCAGGGCCTCGGGGTCCTCGACCTCGATCCCCGCCTGCCGTGCCGCCTCCACCGGGCTGGCCGCCGCCCGGAGCACGCTCCGGCCGCCCTCGAAGCTGCCCCTGGCCGTGACCCCGTAGAGGGCGGCGGCGAATCGGCCCCGGGCGGTGCCCAGGACCCGGGCCAGCTCCCGGGGCGTCCAGACGTAGTAGCGGCCCTCCTCCCCCTCGGAGTCGGCGTCGGTGGCGGACCAGAAGGCGCCGCCGGGGTCCCGCAGCTCCCGGAGGATGGAGTCGCAGGTCTCCCGGGCGATCCGGGCGAAGAAGGGGTCGCCCGTGGCCCGCCAGGCGTCCAGGTACGCCGGGACCAGGGTCCCCTGGTCGTAGAGCATCTTCTCGAAGTGGGGGACCAGCCAGCGCTCGTCCGTGGAGTAGCGGTGGAAGCCGCCGGCGAGCTGGTCGTAGAGTCCGCCCTCGGCCATGCGCCGGAGGGTCGCCAGGGCCATCTCCCGGGCTTCCGGGAGGTCCGAGCGCCGGGCCGCGGCCAGGAGGAAGCGCAGGTCCTCGGCCCGGGGGAACTTCGGGGCCGGCCCGAAGCCGCCGAAGCGCCGGTCGTAGTCCCGGGCGAAGGCCGCCACCCAGCCCTCGTCCAGGCGGGCCAGGGCCTCCCGGTCGGGGAGGGGCGCCTCCGGGACGGCCGGGAAGTCCAGGGCCAGGGCCCCGTCCAGGCGCTCGGCGCCGGCCAGGATCTCCTCCCGGCGGTCCCTCCAGGCGTCGGCCAGGGCCCGGAGGACCTCCAGGAAACCGGGGCGCCCGCCCCGGGCCCGGGGCGGGAAGTAGGTGCCGCCCCAGAAGGGCCGGAGGTCCGGGGTCAGGAAGACCGAGAGGGGCCAGCCCCCCGATCCGGTCATGCGCTGGACGGCCGCCATGTAGACCGCGTCCACGTCGGGCCGCTCCTCCCGGTCCACCTTGATGCAGACGAAGTGGGCGTTCAGGAAGGCGGCGATCTCGGGGTCCTCGAAGGACTCCCGCTCCATCACGTGGCACCAGTGGCAGGAGGAGTAGCCGATGGACAGGAAGATGGGCTTCTGCTCCTCCCGGGCCCGGGCGAAGGCCTCCTCCCCCCATGGATACCAGTCCACCGGGTTGTGGGCGTGCTGGAGAAGGTAGGGGCTGGTCTCCCCGGCAAGGCGGTTGGCCGGGGGCTCCTGGTGGTCGGCGGCGGGCTCGGGCACGGGCGGGCGGCCAGGGGGACGGCCGGGCGGCTCCTGGGGCAGGGCGAGGAGGAGGAGGGGGAGGAGGAGCAGGCGGGCCATGGGCAGGGAGGCGCCAGGGTCTCCTAGGACGGTACGAGGCGGCCTGCGAGGCGGCAGGCCCTCGCCAGACAGCTTCCTGACAAGCAAGACTTGTGCCAGGAGCCCCTTGGCGGCAAGATGGAGGCCCGATGGGCTTGCTCCAACGCCTTTTCAAGGGAGCGGACATGCCGGAAACGGCTTCGCGCTCCCCGGAGGAAGCCCTTCCGACCGCCGAGCTGGTCGCCGAGATCCGTTCCCTGATCCAGGAGATCCGCCGTCTCCGGGATGGCCTCCAGGTCATCCGTCCGGCCCCCGCCGAGGGCCGGCCCCGGAAGGGCTCCAGGACACGCAATGGGTCCCAGCGCGAGGAGTCCAGCCGGGCGCGACGAGGGCTTCCCAGGACACCGCCGGAGGACGCTCCGACTGGACCGCTGGTGGACTACCTCCGCCAGCGGGAGGTGGTCGTCTACGAGGGCCAGGAAGACCTGACGGCCAACGAGGCCTTCGAGCACCTGTCCCGCCACATCGGCAACCACTTCGGCGCGGTCGGAGGCTTCTACGAGAAGCTGAAGAAGGTCGTGGCCACCGGGCGCCTGGCCCGGATCGACGTGGAGAACCTGCCCGAGCGGGAGCGCTCCGCCGCCGTCCAGCTCGGCAACCTCCTCCACCGCCACGGCCTCCTGAAGGACTTCTACTACCACCGGACGCCCCGGCGCCTGGTCCGGGTCATTCCCACCGACGACGGCACCACCGCCCAGTTCCTGACCGGCGGCTGGCTGGAGATCTACGTCTCCATCGTCCTGACCCGGCGCCTGAAGTCCCGCCTGAGCCCGTCCCGCTTCCAGGTGCTCTTCAACGTCAAGGGCACCCTCCCCGACGGCCGGGAGTTCGAGTCGGACATCATGGCCTGGGTCGACGGGCGGCTCCTCTGGATCGAGTGCAAGACCGGCAACTGGCAGGACTACGCCAGCCGCTTCCGGGGCCTGGTCAAGATCTTCGGCACCGACCGGAAGTCCGCCGGCCTGCTCCTCATCCGGCCGCCCGACCCGAGCACCCGGGCCCGGGCCACGGACATGCTCGACATGACCCTCCTCACCCTGGACGAGGTCGAGCCCTTCGTGAACACCTTCCTGGAGCACGTGGCCTCGGACTACGGCCCGGAGGAGGCGGCGGAGCCGCCCGTCCCCGTGGAGCCGGCCCGGAAGGTCGGCCAGGTGGAGCTCGGCAGGACCGCCTCCGGGGAGGCCGAGGCCGATGCCGGCCCGGCCAGGGC
>CAYMFV010000312.1:0-4083 GCA_964389745.1 uncultured Planctomycetales bacterium
GTGCGGCTCCTGCCGGCGGGCGCCTGGCTGCCCCTGGACCCGGTGGAGGAGGGGTTGTGGCGGGCCCGGCCCGTGCCCCTGGCGGCCGCCCTGGAGGCCCGGGGCCCTTCCGGCCGGGTCTGGAGCTGGCCCGGGGGCTGGCCCGAGGATGAGGCCGGGGACGGCCCCTGGAGGACGTGGCTGGCGGAGGTGGCGGCCCTGGCCGCCCGGGGCGGCCCGTCCCTGCGGCCTCCCTGGCTGGTCCTGGCCCTCCTGGCGGCGGTGCTCTCCCTGGGCGTGGCCACGAGCCGCCGGAATCCGCGGGTGTTTCCGGCGGGGGCCCGCCGGCTATCCTCCAGGACATGACCGAGGTCCGGTTCTGCAACCTGTGCGACCGCTCCGTGCCCGAGGGGGAGATCCAGGAGGGCGCCGCCCTCCTGGTGGAGGGTCGGGTCCTCTGCCCTGAATGCCGTCCACTGCTGGCCCGAGCCGTGGGCCGGCGCCGGGGCGGTGGTGGCCCGGCCGTCCTCCTGGCGTTCCTGGCCCTGGCGGGCGTCGGGGCCCTGGGCTGGGAGGGCTGGCGCCTGGCCGGGGAGCTCGACGGCCGGGCCGAGACCCTGGCCGCCAGCCTGGACCGGACCGGACGGGAGGAGGCCGTCGCCCGGGGGGAGCTGGCCCGAAGCCTGGCCGACACCCGGAGTCTCCTGGCCGACCGGCTGGACGCCCGGGAGGCGGAGCAGGCGACGGCCCTCCAGGAGATGGCGGCGCGGCTGGACCGCATGGAGGAGAGCCTGGGCGCCCTGGAGCGCCTGGCCGGGGAGCTGGCCTCGATCCAGGAGAAGCTCGGGCTCCTGGAGGGGGAGACGGCCGTGGCCGGCGACCGGCAGCGGGCCCTCCGGGCCACCCTGGAGCGGATCCGGGACCGGGTGGAGGTCCTGGAGTCCCGGGCCGCCCTGGCCGCCGCCGCCGGCGCCCGGGAGGCGACGGAAGGAGCGGCCGAGAGCTTCCCGCCCGAGGTGACCCGCCTCCTCCGGAGCCTCCAGGCCGAGGATCCCCGGGAGCGCTACGACGCCCTGGAGAAGCTGGCCAGCCGCCAGGATCTGCGCCTGCTGCCCCACATCTACCCCCTGCTGGCGGACCCCTACGAGTTCGTCCGCTTCCTGGCCGCCCACACTCTCGGCGAGTGGGAGGCGCGGCCGGCCGTGCCCCACCTGATCGAGGCCCTTCTCGACGAGAAGCCCTTCGTGGCCGAGGCCGCGGTGGGGGCACTGCGGCGTCTCACGGGCCAGGACTTCGGCTTCGATCCGGGCGCCTCCCAGGAGGCGCGGCGCCGGGTCCACGATGCCTGGCTCGCCTGGTGGCGGGAGCACGGCGAAGAGTTCCTGGCCGCCCGGCCCTAGGCAGGCTTCCTTCCCGGGATCCGTCCCTGGAGGAGGGCCGGGCGAGGGGCTAGACTCTTCTGCCTTTGTCGTGCCCGGAGTCCCGTTCCGGCGGACCCGGGTCCGGTCCGGCGCGCCGCCGACTCCGGGGCGCAGCCCCTCCGATCCCCCGACCCAGCCGGAAGTGAAGCCCAAATGGCCCATCAAGTGACCCTCATCCGTGGGGACGGCACCGGCCCCGAGCTCGCCGACGCCACCCGTTTCGTCCTGGACAGCACCGGTGTGGACTTCGAATGGGACGTCCAGGAAGCCGGCATCGACGTCTACGAACAGGAGGGGACGCCCCTTCCCGAGCGGGTCCTGGAATCCATCCGCCGCACCCGGGTGGCCCTGAAGGCCCCGATCACCACTCCGGTGGGCACGGGCTTCCGCTCGGTGAACGTCGCCCTGCGCAAGACCTTCCAGCTCTACGCCTGCGTGCGGCCCTGCAAGTCCTATCCCGGTGTCCGCGGCCGCTACGCGGGCATCGATCTGGTGCTCGTGCGGGAGAACACCGAGGACCTCTACGCCGGCTGCGAGTTCGAGCAGGGCAAGCCGGAGACGGCGGAGCTCCTGGCGACCATCGAGCGCCTGAACGGCATGCAGATCCGGCCGGATTCGGGCATCTCCATCAAGCCCATCTCCATCACCGGCAGCGACCGGATCATCCGCTACGGCTTCGAGTACGCCCGGGCCAACGGCCGGCGCAAGCTGACCCTGGTCCACAAGGCGAACATCATGAAGCACACCGACGGCCTGTGGCTGGAGCGGGGCCGGCAGATCGCCAGGGACTATCCGGACATCGAGTTCGAGGATCGGATCATCGACAACATGTGCATGCAGCTGGTGCAGCGGCCCGAGGAGTACGACGTCCTGGTCTGCCAGAACCTGGCCGGGGACATCCTCTCGGACCTGTGTGCCGGCCTGGTGGGAGGCCTCGGCGTGGCGCCCGGAGCCAACATCGGCGACGAGGCGGCCGTCTTCGAGGCCACCCACGGCAGTGCCCCCAAGTACAAGGGCATGAACAAGGTGAACCCCACGGCCCTCATCCTCTCCGGGATGCTGATGCTGCGGCACCTGGGCGAGCGGGAGGCTGCGGACCGCCTGGAGCAGGCCGTGGCCCACGTCATCCGGGAGGGCCGGGACGTCACCTACGACATGAAGCCGACCCGGGACGATCCCACCGCCGTCGGCACCCGGGAGATGGCGGAGGCCATCGTCCGTGCCTACCAGGCTGGCGCCACCGCCACCGCCTGACCCCCAGGATTCCGTCACACCACCAAGGCAGAGAGCGGAGAGCCAAGGAACATGACCCGTGTCACCGTCGTCGGCGCAGGCTTCGTCGGCATGACCTGCGCCCAGAGGCTGGCCGAGAAGGAGCTGGCCGACGAGGTCGTCCTCATCGACATCATCGAGGGACGGCCCCAGGGCATCGCCCTGGACCTGAACCAGGCCGGAGCCGTGGAGGGCTACCAGTGCCGCGTGAGCGGCACCAACGACCCCGAGGACACCCGGGGCTCGGACCTGTTCGTCATGACCGCCGGCATGCCCCGGAAACCGGGCATGGACCGGAGCGACCTGCTGGAGGTCAACGGCAAGATCGTCAACAGCGTCGCCGACTACATCCGGGAGGGCTCCCCCGACGCCCGGGTGATCGTCATCACCAACCCCCTGGACACCATGGTCTACCTGATGGCCGAGCGCCTCGGCTTCCCGCGCCAGCGGGTGGTGGGCATGGCCGGGGCCCTGGACTCGGCGCGCATGGCCTGGTTCATCAGCGACAAGCTGGGCGGCGGCGTTGCCGACGTCCGCTGCATGGTCCTGGGCGGGCACGGGGACAGCATGGTGCCCATGCCCAGGTACTCCACCGTCAACGGCGTGTCGATCACGGCCCTCTTGCCGGCCGAGGAGATCGAGGCCATCAACGAGCGGACCCGCAAGGGCGGCGGCGAGATCGTGGCCCTCCTCAAGACCGGCTCGGCTTACTACGCCCCCTCGGCCGGGGCGGTGGCCATGGCCAAGGCCATCCTTCGGGACGAGCGACGCCTGCTCCCCTGCGCCGCCTGGCTCGAGGGGCAGTACGGCCTGGAGGGCATCTACATGGGCGTGCCCGCTGTCCTCGGCCGCAACGGCGTCGAGCGGGTGGTGGAGCTGGAGCTGGACGAGGCGGGCCTGGGCCGCCTCCACCAGTCCGCCGCCGCGGTGCGCAAGGACATCGAGACCCTGAAGGAGAAGCAGCTCCTGGCGACAGCCTAGTTCCCGGAAACGGATCGGCCGCGTCGCGTCATGCTCGAGCGCAGTCAGAACCGGACCAAGATCCTGGCCACCCTGGGGCCGGCCTGTGGCACCGCGGCGGCCATCCGGGCCATGGTCCGGGCCGGGGTGGACGCCTTCCGGATCAACATGAGCCACGGGGAGCGGAGCACCCGGGAGGCCTGGGTTCGGGAGGTCCAGCGCCGGCGCCGGGCCATGCACCGGTCCGTGGCGATCCTGGTCGACCTCCGGGGACCGCGCCTGCGCCTGGGCGACCTGGAGGGGGAGCTGGCGCTGGGCCGGGGCCAGCGGGTGGAGCTCCGGGACGCTGGCCCGGCCGGGGGCGGGCTGGTGGTGGAGCCCGCCGGCCTCCTGGCAGCCCTGGCGCCGGGCCATCGGGTCCTCCTCCGGGACGGCCGGGTGGGGCTGGTGG
>CAYMFV010000313.1:0-4067 GCA_964389745.1 uncultured Planctomycetales bacterium
CAGCTCGGCGAGCTGGACCTCGCCGCCCCCCCGCAGGTCGAGACGGAACCAGGCGTCGTCCCGGCGGAAGAGGACGCCCCCGCTGTCGGCGGTGAAGCGGGGCGAGCTTTCCGTGGCGGCGGTCCGGGTGAGCTGGCGGCGGACCCCGGCGGCCGGCTCCTCCAGGAAGATGTCGCCGTGGCGGACGACCAGCCGCCGCTGCCGTTCCCGGTCCCAGGTGCCGCCGGGGGCCGGAGCCCGCCAGGCCTCCTCCTCGGGCAGGGTTGCGAGCACCGTGCCATCCAGGCCCAGGTGCACCAGCTCCCGCTCCTCGCTGCCGGGGAGCTGGCGCCGGAACCACAGGGAGGCACCGTCCGGCGCCCACCACGGATCCTCGGCGGGACGCTGGATCCACTCGGGATCCGCCATGATCCGCTCCAGGGTGATCCCGGCCGCCGCCTCGGAACGGGGGGCCGGAGCATCCTGGGGGAGGAGGACGGGCTGGCAGCCTGCCGGCGCCAGCGTCAGGAGGAGGGGGGCGAGGAGGGTCGGCATCCGCATCGTCGGCTGGCCGTCCAGCCTACGAGGATGCCTTGCGAAGGAAAGGAAATGCCGCGCGGCCCCGGGGGAGCGTGAGCCGCGCGGCAAAAGGAAAAAAGGAAGAAGCGGACGGGCCGTGTTGCGGAAGGACGATGGCTGCAGGGGGACGATTCCTACCAGGTGGCCACCAGGGCGTAGCCCTGGGGCCCGACGGGCACGGTCGTTCCCCGGACGGTGATGGACCAGGTCCCCGCCTGGGCACTCGGGACGTAGACCATCTCCATGGTGTTCTTCGGATCCTGCTTGGTGGGGTTGGGCCGGCTGGCCCCGCCGTTCCACCGGTCCAGGAGGTTGCCGTGGTACTCGGTCCCGTCGGGAGCCACCACGACCAGGTCCAGGTTGTTGACAACCGGGGCCGCCGCGCCAGCAGCGCCGGGCTCGTCGGCGAAGGCCAGGGTGATGCGCAGGTCGCCGCCGCCGATGCTCAGGGAGTGGTTCTGGACGGCACCCTGGGTGAGTCCCGCCTGGTGGAGCACGTCCTGCACCCAGAGCTGGCGGCTGTCCCCGGCCAGGAAGACGGCGTTGTCCAGGAGGATGCGCCCCCAGCCCTCCCGGTAGCCCGGGTAGCCGGCCTCACTGGTGAGGTCCACGGCCGAGTTGGCGAGCATCGCCCGGAGGAGGGAGCCCGACGGCACGAAGGCGTCGGCGGCGTTCGGGCTGCCGCTCGGATACCAGCCGTCCTCGAAGTACTGTTTCACCAGGGCGGCGCCGCCGACCACTACCGGGCATGCCATCGAGGTGCCGCACATGGAGATGGTGTTGCAGGAGGAGCGTCCGGCGGACCAGGTGGAGCAGCCCGGGGCGTACACCTCGGGCTTGAGACGCCCGTCCCGGGTCGGGCCGGCGCCGCCACTGGCCCAGCGTTCGGGGAAGTTCCGGTCCGTGGCCCCCACGGCCAGGCAGGACTTGGCGTTCTCGGGGTTCTTGAGGGAGCCGGTGTTGGTCACCGCGAAGGCCACCAGGACGTCCTCGTTGTCGTGGGAGTAGGCGTCCATGTCCCGGCAGCGGTTGTCGTAGGCGGTGGTGAAGTCGTTGCCCCAGGAGTTGGTGTGGATGCGCGCCCCGTGGCCGTTGGCCTCGGCCAGCATCGTCCCGAAGTTGCTGGTGTTCGGGAAGTAGGAATGGCTGACCAGGAAGGCCTCCGGGGCCATGCCGATGCGGAAGATGCTGCCGTTCACCGGCACGCTGTTGCCGGCGGCGGAGCCGGCCGTGTGGGTGCCGTGGGCGTCGGCGCTGCCTGCCGAGTCCCACCACTTGATCTTCCGGTGGCTGGGACCGGGCGCCACGCCGCTCGGGTCGTCGAAGTAGCAGGAGGACTCGTTGATGCGGCCGTCGATGTGGCCGATGGTGACGTTGGTGCCCAGCAGGCCGGCCTGCCAGAGCTTCAGGTCGTTGAGGATGTTGGTCTGGATGATCCAGCGGGAGCGGTCGTTCCGGAGCTCGGCCGGGGCGTCCTCCTCGATCCAGCGCACCCCCGGCCGGGCGGCGATGGCGGCGAGCTGCTCCCGCCGGGCCCGGACCAGGCTGCGGGTCCAGCGGGCACTGTCGACGCTCTCCAGGACCTCCACGTCCAGGGCCCGGAGGCCGTCCTCCTCGGCGTACACGTCCCGGTCGGGCCAGTACTCCACGACCAGGGCCAGCCGGCCGCCGGGATCGGCGGCGGCCGTGCCGTAGTTGCCGATCTCGGGGGAGAGCTTGAAGAAGGGATGCACCGCCACCACGGCCCGGCCCCGGCTCCGGAGGGCGTCCACGGCCGCGGCCGGCAGCCGGGCCTCCCAGGCATTGTGCGGAACGTAGGCGAAGGTCCGTCCTCCCAGGGCCTCGATCTCCTGGCGCAGGGCGGGCATCCGGTCCGCCTCGCCCTGGACGAAGAAGTAGCCGGCCTCGGCGGCGGCTTCGGGGTCCAGATGCAGGCCGGCGGGCAGGACCGGGTCGCCCAGGCGGGTGTCCCAGACCCCCGGTTCCAGGACCAGGAGGGTCGCGTCCCGGTGCCGCTCGGTGCGGCGGAGGAAGACCGGGTCGGGTGGGGTCGGGGTCGGCTGCGGGGCCTCGGGGACCTGAAGGAGGGGAGAAGCGAGGAGGAGGGGCAGGAGTGCGGTCATGAGCGCTCGGAACGTCGGGACAGAGGGAACCCCGGCGCCCCCAAGAGCAAGGACGCGGGCCCCGGGAGGGCGGTTCCGACATTCCCCCGGGCAGCCTGTTCTCAAGGCTGCTGGCTTGTTTCATCCGCCATGGGCGGAAAAAGCGGGCACGCCCCGGCGCGAGCCGCGAAGTCCTCCGTGATGGACCTCACCCGCCCCGCCCTGCAGCTCGCCCTCGCCCCGGCCCTCCTCGCCCTCCTGGCGACCCCCCTGGTCGCCCAGGAGATCTTCAGCGAGGAGGACTTCGACCAGCACGCCCGCCGGGCCGCTCCCCGGGACGCCTTCCCGGTCCTCGAGGACCCGGAGCTGTTTCCCGCCGACGAGGTTGGGGACCGCCTTGACGCCGAGGAGCCGGTGATAGGCGTCGTCCTGGGCGGCGAGGCCACCGCCTGGCCCATCTCGGTCATGGGCCGCCACGAGCTCGCCAACGCCACCATCGGCGGCGTGCCGGCGGCCGTCTCCTGGTGACCGCTGTGCCAGACGGCCATCGTGTATGGCCGCAAGGTGGGGGACCGGGTCCTGGACTTCGGCCACGAGGGGGTCCTCTACCGGCGCTCCTTCGTCATGTACGACAAGCAGACCGGTTCCCTCTGGCTGCACGTCACCGGGGAGGCCCTGAAGGGGCCCCTCAAGGGCACCCGCCTCCGCTTCCTGCCCAGCGAGGTGGTGCCCTGGCGGGAGTGGCGGCGGCGCCACCCGGACACCCGGGTCCTCCTGGGCCGCAAGGCGCCGGGGATGATGGGCACCTTCGCCCTCCGGGCCGCCGGCGAGCGCTACGGCATCAGCGTCGGTGAGGGCCGGCGGGTCCGCCTCTACCGCTTGACCCTCCTCGAGCGGGTGCCCGTGGTCCAGGACGAGCTCGACGGCCGCCCGGTGGTGGTCGCCTACGATCCCCGGACCGGCGGCGCCGCCGCCTTCGCGGCGACCCTGGACGACCGGGTCCTCCACTTCGCCACGGTCCTGGGCCGGGAGGAGGACGCCGAGGCCCTGATGCGGGACGCCGAGACCGGCAGCCTCTGGAGCCGGCTCCGGGGCGCCTGCGTGGCCGGTCCCCTGGCCGGCAAGGAGCTCCGGCGCCTGCCGGCCACCGCCTGGCTGGTGGAGCGCTGGCGGGGCTTCTTCCCGGGCGGCCCGGTGGTCGCCCTGCCCGACGGCTAGTCTGGGCGCCGTGCCCGCCTCGGTGCCGCCCTTCCGGGGCCTCCACGCCGCCCCGCCCACGCCCTTCCGGGCCGACGGCAGCCTGGCCCCGGAGCGGGTCCCGGCGCAGGCCGCCTGGCTGGCCCGGGCCGGGCTGGCCGGCGTCTCCGTGGCCGGGACGACCGGCGAGGGGCCGGCCCTCACCGGCGG
>CAYMFV010000314.1:0-4047 GCA_964389745.1 uncultured Planctomycetales bacterium
TCCCACGACCTCGTTCGGGGCGGGGAGGGGGGCCGGGCCCTGCGCCGGGGCCGCCTGGCCGTCCTGGGCCTGGGGATCCTGGCCCTCCTGGCCGCGCTCCAGGTCCGGGCCTCCATCTTCACCACCGTGCTCTCGGCCTGGAGCGCCCTGGGCGCCGCCTTCGGTCCCCTCCTCCTGGTGCGCCTCCGGGGTCGCCGGCTCCGGCCCTGGGGAGCCCTGGCCGCCCTGTGGGGGGGCTTCCTGGTCTCGGTGCTCTGGTTCGCCGCCCGCCAGCACGGGGCGTCCTGGACCGGCGACGTCTACGAGCTGCTCCCGGCCTTCGCCGTGGCCCTCCTCCTGGCCCTCCTGGGCTCCCGGCGGGCGCTCCTCAGTCGGCCAGGCTGACCAGGACCGGGGCGTGGTCGCTGGGCTTGCCCGGCCCCGCCGAGGGCTTGCGCTCCTCCCGGTCGATGACCACGCCGGTGCAGCGGGCGGCCACCGGCGCCGTGCCCAGGGCCAGGTCGATGCGCAGGCCCCAGCCCCGGTGGAAGGCTCCCTGGCGGTAGTCCCACCAGGTGTAGTGGCCTCCCTCCTGGCAGTGCCGGCGGAAGAGGTCCTCCAGGCCCCAGTCCAGGAGATGCCGGAGGCGCTGGCGCTCGGCGCTGCTGCAGAGGACCCGCTCGTGCCAGCGCTCCGGGTCGTGGACGTCCCGGTCCTCGGGGGCGACGTTGAAGTCGCCGACCAGGAGGAGGGGGTCCGCCGGCCGCCAGGTCGTCTCGAGCCAGGCGGCCAGGGCGTCGAGCCAGGCCAGCTTGGTGGCGTACTTGGGGCTGCCTACGGCCTCGCCGTTCACCACGTAGAGATCGAGGATGGCCAGGCCGGCCACCTCGACCCCGAGGACCCGGGCCTGGTCGGGCACCGGGTCGCCGGGGAAGCCCCGGGCGATCTCCCGCATGGGCTGGCGGGAGAGGACCGCCACGCCGTTGTAGGTGGGCTGGCCGAAGACGGCGGCCTGCCAGCCCCGCTCGGCGAAGGCGGCGGCGGGGAAGTCCTCCTCCCGGACCTTCAGCTCCTGGAGGCAGAGGACGTCGGGCTGGTGGCGCTCCAGGAAGGCGAGGCAGCGCTCCAGGCGGGTGCGGATGGAGTTGACGTTCCAGGTGGCGACCTTCACGGGCGGGCTCCGGGCGGCGATTCTGTCAGGGCGCCGTGGCGCCGGTTCGGGTCCTCCAGGACCGCCGCCACCTCGGCGCCCAGGAGGAGGAGGAGGGACAGGCCCCAGAGCTGGACCAGCATCACCATGATCCCGGCCAGGCTGCCGTAGATCCGGTCGTAGGAGGCGAAGTGATCCAGGAAGAGGCGGGCGCCCAGGCCCAGGAGGACCTGGCCGGCCACGGCCGTGGCCACCCCGGGGAGGAGGCGGCGGACGGGCAGGCGACGGGCCGGGAGCCAGCGGTAGGCGAGGAGGACGAAGAGGCCCAGGAAGGCCAGGGAGAGGGGCCAGCGCAGGGTGGCCCAGGCCCGGGCGAAGGCCGCGTCCAGGCCCACCAGCCGGGCCACGGCCGCCCCCAGCTCGCCGCCGCCCACCAGGACCAGGTAGCCGACGCCGACCAGGAGGACGCCGGCCAGGGTCATGGCCACCGAGAGCAGGCGCAGCCGCAGGGGGGGGCGGCGCTCCCGGGCGGCCAGGACGGCGTTCAGGGCGTGGGCGGCCGCGGCCACGCCCCGGGAGGCGGCCCACAGAGCCGCCAGGCCCCACAGGGAGACCAGGGCCGAGGGCCGGGTGATGGCGAAGTCCCGGAGCCAGCCGAAGACCAGCTCGGCGGTCTCCGGCGCCAGGAGGCGCTGCAGGTCGTCCCGGAAGCGTTCCACCACCTCCTCCAGGGGCAGGAGGTCGAGGATGGCCACCACCAGGATCAGCCCCGGGAAGAGGGAGAGCATGAAGTAGTAGGACATGGCCGCCGCCCGGGCCGGGAGCTCGTCCTCGGCGGCCGCCCGGAGGAGCCGGCGGAGGAAGGCAGCCGGCGGCCAGGCAGCGACCCGGCGGAGGCGGGCGGACGGGACCATTGCCGGGCATCCTAGTGGGGGGGCGTCTAGCATTCTGCCGTGGAGCTCGCGCCTCTCGATCTGCTCGTCTTCGGCCTCTACGCCTTGGCCCTCCTGGCCATCGTGGTGGCCGTCTCCCGGCGGGAGGAGACCGCCGCCGACTACTTCCTGGCCGGTCGCAACCTCGGCTGGTGGGTCATCGGCGCCTCCCTCATCGGCTCGAACATCTCCGCCGAGCACTTCGTCGGCATGTCCGGCTCGGGCTTCGCCTTCGGCCTGGCCGTGGCCTCCTACGAGTGGATGGCGGCGGTGACCCTGGTGGTGGTGGGCCGCTGGTTCCTGCCCGTGTTCCTGCGCCACGGCATCTACACCATGCCCGAGTACCTGGAGCTCCGCTACTCCCCGGCTGCCCGGCGGATCTTCGCGGTGCTCCTCGTCCTGGCGATGATCCTGGTGGCCCTGTCCACGACCCTCGCGGCCGGCGCCAAGGCGATCACCGCCATCTTCGGCCTGAGCACCCTGCCGGCCATCCTCGTCCTCACCGTGGTGGGGGGGGCCTACACCATCTACGGCGGGCTGAAGGCGGTGGTCTTCACCGACGTCCTGCAGGTGGTCTTCCTCCTCCTCGGCGGCGTCCTGGGCTGCTGGCTCGGCCTCCAGGCCACCGGTGGCCTGGGCGCACTGATGGCCGCCGAGCCCGACCGCTTCCACACCATCCTCGCCGCCAACCATCCCGAGTTCCCGTGGGTGGGCGTCTTCTTCGGCGGCCTGTGGGTGGCGAACTTCTACTACTGGGGCTGCAACCAGTTCATCACCCAGCGGACCCTGGCCGCCCGGAGCCTGGCCCAGGGCCAGCGGGGCATCCTCCTGGCCGCCACCATCAAGCTGGCCATCCCCTTCCTGGTGGTGGTGCCGGGCATCGCCGCCTTCCAGCTCTACGGGGACACCTTGCCGGACCGGGACTTTGCCTACCCCCACCTGCTGAAGGCCCTCCTGCCCCCGGGCCTGGCCGGGCTCATGCTCGCCGCCCTCCTGGGCGCCGTCCTCTCCAGCGTCGACTCGATGCTCAACTCCACCTCCACCATCCTCACCATGGACCTGTACCGGGTCTGGCGGCCCCGGGCCGACGAGGCCCGGCTGATGCGGGTCGGGCGCTGGTGCACGGGGGCGGTGGTGGTCCTGGCCGCCCTCTGGGCGCCGGTGGTGGCCTCCTACGAGGGTGGCGTCTTCCGCTACATCCAGGAGGCCTGGGGCTTCTTCACTCCCGGCGTCCTGGTGGCCTTCGTCCTGGGCCTGGCCTGGCGGGGTGCGTCGCCGGCCGGAGCCTACGCCGCCCTCCTCGGAAGCATTCCCTTGTCCCTGGCCCTGAAGCTGGCCTGGCCGGATCTGGCCTTCCTCAACCGCATGGGCCTGGTCTTCCTCCTCCTCCTGCTCCTGGCCATCGGCGCCAGCCGGGTCTGGCCCGGTCGCCGGCCGGCCCAGCCCGTGGGGGGGGGGAAGACCGGAGTCGTGGACCTGACCCCGGCCCGGGGCTACGGCCTCTGGGGGGGGGCGATCGTGCTCGCGGTGGCGGCCCTCTACTGGTTCTTCCGCTGACCTGGCGGCATGGCCAGGAGCATGGACTCGCCCCAGTCGGCGTGGTCGAAGTCCATGTTGCCGTCGGGGCCGGGATCGGTGCGCAGCTCCAGGAGCCGGGCGCCCCGGAGGTCCACGTCGACGGCCACCGGCGGGTCGCCGCCCCGGAGGAGGGGGGAGACGAAGCGTTCCTGGCCGTCCACCAGGACCCGGAAGACGACGCTGCCCCGGGACCCGACCTCGTCGTCGACGCCGACCAGGGCGGTGAGGCGGGCGTAGGCGCCCCACAGGCGCAGGACGGTCCGGGAGGGGGCGTGGTCACCGAGACCGTGGGCCAGGCGCCGGCCGCCCACCGCCAGGGGGTTGCCGTCGACGCTGACCCCCCGGCCGAGGCTCCGCCGCGTGGATATCGAGCTCATCGACGTGCTGGGAAGAACGGCAAGGAAACTC
>CAYMFV010000315.1:0-4039 GCA_964389745.1 uncultured Planctomycetales bacterium
CGCCAGCGGGGCGGCCGCCGACGAGGAGCCGGCGGCCGCGAGCCAGCAGCCGGGATCCGTGCTGGCAGTGGTCCAGGAGGCCGCGGTGGCCCAGGCCGAGGAGCTCCTGGCCGCCCTCCACCTCCAGGCCACCGCCCTTGCCCAGGAGGTCCGGGCCTGCATCCGCCACTTCACCAGCCGCTTCCCAGGTCGCCAGGTCCAGGACGTGCGCCTGACCGGCTTCGGGGCGGTCCTGCCCGTGGTGGACCGGGCCCTGGAGCAGACCCTGGGCCTGCCCGTGGCCCCGGCCCGGCCCTTCACCGAGCTGGCCATCCGTGCCCCCGAGGAGGTCCTGGCGGAGGAGCCCCGCTGGACCGCCGCCCTGGGCCTGGCTCTCCGTGCCCACGCATGAAGACCGCCGACTTCCTGCCGCCCAGGGCCTTCGCCGGCTACCTCGACCGGCAGCGCACGCCCCGGCGCATCTTCCTGCTCTTCGTCTTCGCCACCGTCCTCGCGGCCGGCTCCGCCGCCCTGGAGCTGGAGGTCCGCAACCAGGAGGCCCTGGCCACCGAGGTCTCCCGGCCCGACCCGGAGGCGGTGGCGGCCCGCCAGGAGCTGGATGGCCTCTTCCAGGAGATGAGCGCCTACGCCCGGCGCCTGGATCCCCTCACCGAGCACCTGCGGATGCCCACGGTGGGCCGGATGCTGGCTGGCCTGGGCGAGCTCCTGGGGGATCGCGGGCGCATCGAGCGCATCACCTGGAAGCACGAGGTGGTGAAGGACCGGCGGACCGGCACCCGGGAGGGCCGGGTGGTCATGGAGATCGCCGCGGTGGTCCGGGGCGACGACCTGGTCCTGGAACTCCCGGCCCTCCTTGCGGAGCACACCGGCTATCGCAAGGAGCCCCCCCGGACGGTGCGCACCGAGCTTCTGCCCGGGCGCATGGACGTGATGCGGGTCGTCGTCGACCTGGTCGGCGACCTCGAGCTTCCCCGGCACATGCGCAAGTAGGAGACCCCGGCCATGACCCTCCGCCGCCTGCTCTTCCACGCCGGCTTCGCCGTCCTGCCCGCCGTCTTCTGGCTGGCGGCGGTGGGCCCCGGCCTGGAGCGCCGGGCGGCCGCCCTCCAGCGCCAGCAAGATGCCGGGCGCCTGCACCAGGAGAACCGGATGCTGGTGGCCCGGCGGGACCGGCTCCGGGAGGAGTGGGAGGCCTTCCGCCCCCTGGCCGAGCAGGGCCTCGCCGACCTCAACGACTTCCTCAACCCCCTCCTCCTCCAGAAGCGGGTCTACCGCCTGGCAGCGGGCTTCCACTGCAAGCTGCGGATCAAGCAGGAGGAGGTGGGGCCGAAGGAGGAGGTCTGGCGCTACAGCATGAACGGCTCCGGCTCCTACGAGGACCTGGTCCGCTTCCTGGATGCCCTGGAACGGGGCGACCATCGCATCCGCTTCGAGTCCTTGATCCTGGCCATGCCCCTGGACGCCGCCCGCCAGGGCGATCCCGTGTCCCTGGCCGCCACCTTCGTGATCCCGGTGATCCCCGACCTGGAGCCGACCGCCACGCCGCCGGTCGCCTCCGCCACCCCTGTCTCCGGCCGGTGAAGTCCATGCCCGCCCCCCCCCAGCAAGGCAGCGAGAGCACGGGCAGCCGCCTGGCCCGGGAGCTCAAGGAGAAGCCCCGGAAGGCGGCCATGCTCGCCATCTTCCTGGGGGCCTCCACCTGGGTGTGGGCCGGGATCCTCCTGGGCGGCGGCCGGGCCCGACCCGCTGCCGCCCGGGGCGCCGTCCCCCCGGGTCTGGCCACGCCGGCGGCGGCGGCCACGGTGCACGGCGCCGTCCAGGACTACGAGACCGCCATGGAGCGGCTGCAGACCTGGCGCGGCCCCCTGGGCCTGCACCTGGACCACAAGGACGACCTGGTCCAGGTGGTGGTCCCGGAGCTGCCGGAGATCGAGGAGGAGGAGCCCTTCCCCGGTCTCGAGAGCGCCGCGGAGGAGGAGAGCCGCCCGCCCGAGCTGACCCTGACCGGCACGGTCCTTACCGGCCAGGGCTGCTGGGCCCTCTTCCAGGGACAGCGGGTGAAGGAGGGCGAGGCGATCGGCCGATACAGGGTCGTGGCGATCCGCCCCCGGGAGGCGGACGTCACCGATGGCCGAGCCACCTGGACGCTGTGCATGCCCGGATCCGGCCTGGGACGTCCCGAGCCAAGCCCGCAGGAGGAGGAATGACGCGTCTCACCATGCTCCTGGCCGCCGCCGGCCTCGCCGTGGCCGCCGGGCTCCCGGCCCAGGAGGGCCAGGGCCCCGGGCCCTTCGACCACCTGGCGCCCGATGCGAAGATCACCGCCAACTTCCGCCAGGAGGACCTGGGGGCGATCCTGGAGATGTTCAGCAGCACCTACGCCCTGAACATCGTCGCCGGGCCCGAGGTCCAGGGAACGGTCTCGATCAACCTCTACGAGGCGCCGGTCCAGGAGGCCCTGCGCCAGATCCTGGCCGCCAGCAGTCTCACCTGGGACGAGCAGGGGCGCTTCCTCATCATCCGGCCGGTGCGCGAGGAGACGGCACTGGAGCCGGAGCTGGACGCCGCCAGCCCCTTCCCGCCCCGGGTGATCTTCCTGGACCACGTCCGGGCCCGGGACGTGGTCCCCATGATCCAGCCCCTCCTGCATGGCGGCGAGCGGGTCCTGGAAGGCCCGGCCTCCGAGACCGGGATCGACGACCTGACCAAGCTGGGCGGCAACGCCCAGGCCTCCCAGGAGATGATTCTCCTCCTGGCCAGCGAGGAGAGCCTGGCCCGGGTGGAGGCCCTCCTCGAGCAGATCGACGTCCCGCCCCCCCAGGTCCTGGTGGAGGCCACCATCCTCCAGGTCACCTTGAGCGACAACAGCAAGATGGGCGTGGACTTCACTGCCCTGGGCGGCGTGGACTTCGCGGCCATGGGTGGCACCACCGACGTCACCGGCGGCGTCACCACCGACACCGTCGGCGGCAGCCAGCTCAACGACTGGCTGCTCGGCGCCGGCACCCGGGACTTCACCTCTCCGAGCAGCAAGGGCCTGCACATCGGCATCCTCCGGGACCAGGTGGGAGTCTTCATCGAGGCCCTGGAGGAGGTCGGCAATGCCACCGTTCTCTCCAACCCGACGGTGCTGGCGGTCAACCGGCACCCGGCCCAGGTGCTGGTGGGCCGCAAGCTCGGTTACCTGATCCTGCAGCAGACCGAGACCTCCACCCTGCAGTCGGTCCAGTTCCTGGAGGTGGGCACCTCCCTGGTCTTCCGGCCCTACATCAGCGACGACGGCTGGATACGCCTGGAGATCCACCCGAAGAGCTCCGACGGCCAGGTCTCCCCGTCCACCGGCCTGCCCGAGGAGAGCACCACCGAGGTGACCGCCAATATCCTCGTCCGGAGCGGCAACACGGTGGTCATCGGCGGCCTGATGGAGACCTCCATGATCACCAACCTGAGCCAGGTGCCTCTGCTCGGCTCCCTGCCCATCGTCGGGGCTCTGTTCCGGAGCGAGCAGGAGTTGGAGACCCGGACAGAGATCATCATCCTCCTGACGCCCCACATCGTTGGCCAGGACGAGCTGGCCAGGCGGGCGGACGACGCCCGGCGGCGCTTCGAGTCCACCCTGACCGAGCTGGCCGCCTCCCACAACGGCTACCTGCGCCCGGCCTACGCCCGGACCATGTACGCCTCGGCCGCTGCCGCCCTGGCCGCCGGCGACCCCGAGCAGGCCCTGGCCCGGGCCGAGTGGGGCCTCCGGGCCATGCCCGCCGATCCGGATCTGGCGCTCCTGGCCGGTCACTGTCGACGGGAGATCGAGGCCCGCCGGGCGGAGGCGGTGGAGACCCGGGCCGCCGTCGAGCTCATGGACCAGCTTCGCAGCGAGGAGGAATGACCATGCCGCGCACGCTGTCTCCCGTCCTCCTGCTCCTCCTCGCCACCGGCTGCAGCTCCGTTCTCGGCGAGCGCAACCCCGAAGCCGCCGGCCAGGCCGCCGCCAGGGAGCCCTACCTCCCCGTGGTCTTCGGCGAGACCACTGCCCCCCCCC
>CAYMFV010000316.1:0-4036 GCA_964389745.1 uncultured Planctomycetales bacterium
ACTGGAAGCGCCGCTCGAGGGCGCCGTCCTTCTCGATGTGCTTGCGGTACTCGTCCAGGGTCGTGGCACCGATGCACTGGATCTCGCCCCGGGACAGGGCGGGCTTGAGGACGTTCGAGGCGTCGATGGCGCCCTCGGCGCCGCCGGCGCCCACCAGGGTGTGCAGCTCGTCGATGAACAGGATGACGTTCTTCGCCCGGCGCACCTCGGTCATCACCGCCTTGATGCGCTCCTCGAACTGGCCCCGGTACTTGGTGCCCGCGACCATCATCGCCAGGTCCAGGACGACGATGCGCCGGTCCCGGAGGATCTCCGGCACCTGGCCGGTGACGATGGACTGGGCCAGCCCCTCGACGATGGCGGTCTTGCCGACGCCGGGCTCGCCCAGGAGCACCGGGTTGTTCTTGGTGCGCCGGGAGAGGACCTGGACCACCCGCTCGATCTCGTCGGCCCGGCCGATGACCGGGTCCAGCTCGTCCTTGCGGGCCATCTCGGTGAGGTCCCGGCCGAAGGCGTCCAGGGCCGGGGTCTTGGACTTGCCCTGGGGTGCCGCGGGGGTCTCGACCCCGGGCTCCTCCTCGCTCTCCTCCTCCTCGTCCGAGACCGCTCCGCCCAGGAACTCGATGACCTCCTGGCGCACGTCCTCGAGCTTGACGCCCAGGTTCATGAGGACGTGGGCGGCGATCCCCTCCTGCTCCCGGAGCAGGGCCAGGAGCAGGTGCTCGGTGCCGATGTAGTTGTGGCCCAGGTTGTTGGCCTCTTCCAGGGCCAGCTCCACGACCTTCTTCGCCCGGGGCGTGAAGGGGATCTGCACCGAGGGCTCCACCGCGGGGCCGGCCTTGACGATCTTCTCCACCTCCCGGCGGATCTTCTCCAGGTCGATCCCCATGGACTTGAGGACGTTGGCGGCCACCCCGTGCCCTTCCTGGATCAGGCCCAGGAGGATGTGCTCGGTGCCGATGTACTCGTGGTGGAAGCGCTGGGCCTCGCGACGGGCGATGCCCATGACCTTCCGGGCGCGTTCGGTGAAGCGGTCGAACATGGTGGGTGGACGGAGCCGGGGGACCCGGTCCCCCATTCTCTGCTATCGGTGCCCCGGTCCGGAATCCTTTTGCGCCGGGGATGGCCGGCCTTCAACGGCCACCTTCCGGGGACTCCTGGAGACCGCTCTCCAGGGCCCGGATCTGGTCCCGGAGGCGGGCGGCGGTCTCGTAGTCCTCCTGGGCGGCGGCCTCGTTCATGAGGCGGACCAGGCGGGCCATCTCCGCCTCCTCCTCCTGGACCGGGTGCTCGCTGGTGCCGTGGATCTTCTCCAGGAGGTCCAGGACGAAGTCCTGGAAGACCTCGTAGTCCCGGGGGCAGCCGAAACGGCTGGTCTGCTGGAAGTCCCGGATGCTCCAGCCGCAGTCGGGGCAGGTGGCACCCTTCTCTCCCTGGGCCTGGGCCGGCGGGCCGCCCTGGAGGAGAGCCTTGGAGAGGAGGCTCACCACCTTGGGAAAGGAGGGGACCCCGGGCGGCACGGCCAGGCCCGCCGCCTTGGCGCAGGGGGCGCACAGATGGAGGATGCGCAGCTCCCGGTCCTCGGGACCGAGTCCGGGACCGTGCCAGGACACCTCGAGCTGGTGGACCGTGGCGACGTGCTTCTGGCAGGACTGGCAGTGCATCTCTCGCGCCTCCCTTAACTAATACGACGTCAGCGGCGGGTCACCTGCGCCTCTTTCTGTGGCCCCTTCTCCCCGGAGGCGGCGGAGGATTCTCCGGAACACGGCGGCCCGGTCGGCGAAGTTCCGGAACTCGTCGTAGGAGGCGAAGGAGGGGGAGAAGAGCAGGGTCTCCCGGGGCCGCAGGTCCGCGAGGGCGGCCTGGAAGGCCTCCCGCGCCCCCGGGTGGACGACCACCGGCAGGCCGGCCTCCCTGGCCAGGGCGCCCAGGCGCTCGCCGCCGGCCCCGTGGAGGTGCAGGACCCGGCAACGGCCCCGGGCCGTCCGGACCAGGTCCTCGAGAGGCAACCCCTTGTCCTTGCCGCCGGCCAGGAGGAGGACCGGCGGGGCCAGGTCCCGGAGGGCGGCGGCGGTGGCCTCGGGGTGGGTGGCGACGCCATTGTCCACGACCAGGGCGCCCCGGGGACCGGGCAGGCGCTCCAGGCGATGGGGCAGGCCCGGGAAGCCCCGGGCGACCCCGGCCACGGCGTCGGCCGGGAGGCCCAGGAGACGGCACCCGGCCACGGCCGCCAGGAGGGAGGGCAGGCGGTAGGGCTCCCGGAACGGTGCCGCCTCCAGGGGGAGGAGGGGCTGCTCCCGGCCGCCGAGGCGCTCCCGCAGGGTGCCGTCCCGGATCTCCCAGCCCTCCTCCCCGGCGCCGAGGCCGGCAGGTGCCAGGGTCAGGACCCGACCCCGGGCTGCCTGGCGCCACGCCGTCTCCCCGGGGAGGCCGGCGGGCAGCAGGAGGGTGCCATCGGGCCCCTGGGCCGCCAGCAGGCGGCGCTTGGCGGCGTGGTAGGCGGCCACCGAGCCGTGGCGGTCCAGATGGTCCCGGCCGAGGCTGGTGACCGCCACCAGCGCCGGCCACCCCGGGGGCGCCGCCAGGGCCTCGGCCTGGTAGGAGGAGACCTCCAGGACCAGGCGGTCCTCCGGGCCCAGGTCCAGGCAACGTTCCAGGACCGAGCCGCCCAGGTTCCCGGCCAGGACCGTGCGGCCGGGAAGCCGGCGCAGGAGCCAGGCGGCCAGGGCGGCGCAGGTGGACTTGCCGTGGGTCCCGGTGATGGCCAGGGCCGGGGTCCGGGAGGCGGCTTGGATCCCCAGCTCCAGGTCGCTGGAGCAGACTGCCCCGGCGTCCCGGGCCCGGCGCAGCCACGGGGAGTCCGGGGGGACCGCGGGGTTGACCACCACCAGCTCGGCGGCCGTGAAGTCCTCCTCCCGGTGCTCGCCCAGGACCCGGCGCAGGGGCAGGCCCCGGAGCGCGGCCAGGGCTTCGGGAAGCTCCCGGGGCGGCCGCAGATCGGTGACCGTGACCCGGGCTCCGAGGCGGTGCAGGGCGGCGGCGCAGCCGGCGCCTCCACCGAAGGCACCGAGGCCCATGACCAGGACCCGGCGGCCCGCCAGGTCAGGCAGGGGGCTCATCGGGGAGAGGGGAGAGCTGGCGGAGAGGGCGGGATTCGAACCCGCGGTCGGGGGCAATTCCCCGACAACAGATTAGCAATCTGCCGCATTCGGCCACTCTGCCACCTCTCCGCCGTGACCTGGCCCACCAGTCTAGCCACGCCGGGACGGGAGTCGAGTGGCGGAGAGGGCGGGATTCGAACCCGCGGGCCCTGTCGGGCCTCCGGTTTTCAAGACCGGCCCGTTCGGCCGCTCCGGCACCTCTCCATGCAAGCTTCAGTCCTCCTCCGGCGGGGCAGTGAGCAACCTCTCGGCCGCGAAGACGGGCGCCTGGAGGCGCAGGCTCAGGGCCACCGCATCGGAGGGACGGCAGTCCACCCGCAAGGTCTCGCCGTCCCGCTCGATGTGCAGCTCGGCGAAGTAGGTGGCGTCCCGGAGGTCGTGGATCACGGCCTGGCGCAGGCGTCCGCCCATGGTGTCCAGCACCCGGGCCAGGAGCTCGTGGGTGAGGGGGCGCTCCGTCCGGACCCCCTGGAGGCAGCGGGAGATCTCCTGGGCCTCCCCGGGGCCGATGACCATGGACAGGATCCGGGCGCGACCGCCCTCCGGGGTCCGGCCCTCCTGGAGTTGCAGGAACTGCTGGCCGTGGTTCTCCACCAGGACCAGACGCTTGACCCGCACCTCGACGACCGAATCCATGTCCAGATGCCCGCCGGGGGCAGGACCCCATTATTCCGGCGCCGGGTGGCCGGAAGGAAGGCTTCCTCGGGATACCCTGGTCGGAGATGGACGTCGCCTGCTCCGAGACCATCGCCACCCCGCTGGGTCCCTTCCGCTTCCACTGGGCCCCGGACGGCACCCTGCTGGCCCTGGACCTGCCGGGCCGGGGGCCCGCTGGCGCCACGGGCGGCCGCCGGCCCGCCGGGGCACCTCCGCGG
>CAYMFV010000317.1:0-4017 GCA_964389745.1 uncultured Planctomycetales bacterium
CCGGCGGCCCGCCGTCCGCCGGGGAGTGCCCCGGACCCGGCAGTGGCGGCCCGGTGCCCGGTCCTGGCGCCGGCCCGGAGCCCGGTCCTGGCAGCAGCGCCCCGGAGCCCGGCAGTGGCGACCCGGCACGAGGCACTGGCGCCAGCCCGGCGTCCGTCGCTGGCGGCCGGCCGCCCGGGCCAGGGCCTTCCAGCGCTTCGCCCACCGGCATCCCCGGGCCGCCCGCCAGCTCTGGCAGCGGGCAGACCGCTGGCCGGCCCGGAGCTTCCGCTCCCCCGGCCGCTCTCCCGGCGCTCGGCCCTGGAGCCGGCGGCCCCGGCCACGCTCCTTCCGGCCGGGCGACCGGGTCCGGATCTAGGCGCCGCCTGTCGGGCGCCTAGGGCAGGACCTCGAAACGCAGCATCTCGTCCACGCCCAGGTGGGCCAGGTCCAGGAGCGGCTGGAACCACAGGAAGAAGAGGCTGCAGGCGGCCAGGACCACCAGGGTCTCCCGGAGCACCGGCGTCGGCCGGGGGCCGACCGGGAGGTCGGCGGGGACGTCCTTCAGGTACAGGGCCCGGGCGATCCGGAAGTAGTAGAAGAGGGAGATCACCGACATCAGGGCGATGAGCAGGGCGAGCCAGGTGAGCCCGCCGTTCCACGTCGCCTTGATGAGGAGCCACTTGCCCGCGAAGCCGGCCGTCGGCGGCAGGCCGGTGAGGGAGGCCAGGAAGACCACCGTGGCGGCACCGGCCACGGGATGCCGGTAGCCGAGGCCAGTGAGACTCTGCATGTCCTCCCGCCGCGTCTGGTTGGCGAAGTAGAGGACCATGCCAAAGACCCCGAGGTTCATGAAGTAGTAGACGAAGGTATAGACGACGGCACTCTCGAAGCCCTCCTGGTTCATGACCGCCACCCCGGCCAGGATGTAGCCGGCGTGAGCTATGGAGGAGTAGGCCAGGAGGCGCTTCAGGTTCTCCTGGCGCAGGGCCGCCAGGTTGCCGAAGAGCATGGTGGCCGCCGAGACCAGGGCCAGGAGGCCGCCGATGCTGGCCAGGAACTCCAGGTCCCAGGGAGCCGGCTCATCGAGCAGGAAGAGGCCGCTGAAGGCGATGCCCAGGAAGCGGAGGAAGGCGGCCAGGGCCACGCCCTTGGAAGCCACGGCCAGGAAGGTCGCGATGGGCGTGGGCACGCCCTCGTACACGTCCGGGGCCCACCACTGGAAGGGGAACAGGGCCAGCTTGAAGCCGAAGCCGACCAGGATCATCAGGGTCGGCAGGGCCACCTGGACGCTCCGGCCGTCCTGGATGGCCTGGGCGATGGGCCCCACCATCTGGCGCAGGTCCAGGGTGCCGGCGAGGCCGTAAAGGAGGCTCACTCCGAAGAGCAGGATGCCCGAGGCCAGGGCGCCGTAGACCACGTACTTGAGGGCGGCCTCGCCGCTGCCGCGCTCCCGGCGGTGCATGCCGGCCAGGGCGTAGGAGCTCAGCCCCAGGGTCTCGAGGCCGAGATAGAGGAGCAGCAGGTGGCACGTGCCGACCAGGAAGTAGCTGCCCAGCAGGGCGGTCAGGAGCAGGAAGTGGATCTCGCCCCGCCCCACCTCCCGGTGCTTCCGGTCCAGGAGGTCGAAGCCCACCACCACGGCCACGGCGCTGGTGGCGAAGAGCTTGAAGATGGTGGCGAAGCGGTCCACGTAGACCATGCCGAAGACCGTCGCCGGCTGCTCGTAGTCGAGGCGCTGCAGCAGCAGGATGCTGGCGATCAGCAGGAAGCCCAGGGCCAGGACGCCGGTCTCCCAGGCGCGCTTCTGGCGCACGAACATCTCCCAGCCGAGGACCGTGCACAGCCCGAGGGTCACGGCGATCTCGGGAAAGATGTAGAGCAGGGAGTCGAGGTAGGACATGGCCATGGGGTCAACCGCCGATGGCCGCCTTCAGGTTCGCCAGCAGGGCCTCCAGGGCCGGCCCCTGCTTGTCCAGGACGAAGGTGGGCACCACCCCGACCAGGATGCAGAAGAAGGCGAAGGGGATCAGGCACCAGGCCTCCCGCCAGGACAGGTCCTGGAAGCCCTCGTACTTCTTCGGCAGCTTGCCCAGGAACACCCGCTGCAGGGCGTAGAGGAGGAAGGCGGCGGTCATCAGGATGCCCAGGGTGCTGATGATGACCAGGACCGGGAAGGTCTGGTAGGCCCCGAGCAGTGTCATGGCCTCGGAAATGAAGCCGCTCAAGCCGGGCAGGCCCAGGGCGGCGAAGATGCCGATGGTCGACAGGCCCAGGTAGTAGGGCATGCGCTGGGCCAGGCCACCGAAGTCGTTGAGGTCCCGGTGGTGGGCCCGGTCGTAGACCACGCCGACGATGAGAAAGAGCATCGCCGAGGAGGTTCCGTGGGTGAAGAGCTGGAGGGTGGCGCCGTTCATCCCGGCGTAGGTCATGGCCGCCGCCCCGAGGAGGAAATAGCCCATGTGGCTCACCGACGAGTAGGCGACCATCTTCTTGAAGTCGGTCTGCCCCATGGCCACGTAGGCGCCATACACGATGTTGATCGTCCCGAGGATGGCCAGGAAGTAGGCAAATCGGGCGAAGGCATCCGGTGCCAGGGGGAAGTTGATGCGCAACATCCCGTAGGAGCCGAGCTTGAGGAGGATGCCGGCCAGGATCACCGAGATCGGCGTCGGCGCCTCCACGTGGGCATCGGGCAACCACGTGTGGAAGGGGAAGACCGGGATCTTGATGGCGAAGCCGACGAACAGGAACCAGAAGATCCAGGTCGTGAACTTCATCCCCAGGAAGGTGCTGGCGTCCGCCGCCCACGCCGGCGCCATGTTCTGGAGCTCGAGGATGTTGAAGGTCGGCACCGCACCGTCGGCTCCGGACTTCAGGTACACCGCCACCAGGACCACCAGCATCAGCACCGAGCCGGCCAGGGTGAAGAGGAAGAACTTGATCGCCGCGTACTCCCGGCGCGGCCCGCCCCAGATGCCGATCAGGAAGTACATCGGCAGGAGCATGATCTCCCAGAAGACGTAGAACAGGAAGAAGTCCATGGCCACGAAGACGCCGTTCACCCCAACCTCGAGGAGGAGGAGGAGGGCGAAGTAGCCCTTGACGGACTTCTTGATCGGCCAGGAGGCGAAGACCGCCACGAAGTGGATCAGGCAGGACAGGAAGAGCAGTGGCAGGCTGATCCCGTCCATGCCCAGGTAGTACTCGATATGGAAGTCCGGGATCCAGCTCCAGCGCTCCTCGAACTGCATCCCGGGCGAGGAGGCGTCGAAGGCCCCGCTCAGGTAGACCCAGGTGCAGAGCAGCAGCGGCAATGCCGTGAACAGGACCGCGGTCCAGCGCACGGCGTCGGTGCGGCGCGACGGCAGGAGCAGGATCAGCCCCATGCCCACGATGGGCAGGAAGGTGATCAGCGACAGGAGGGGAAGGCTTTGCATCGGTGGAGTGCTGCGGCCCGCTGGAGTCGTCGGTCCTAGATGAGTCCCAGGAGGAGGATCGCCGTGAGCACCAGGACACCGGCGAAGGTGAAGTAGGCGTACTGCTGGATACGCCCGGTCTGCATTCGGCGGACGACCTGGCCCGTGGCGGCGGTGCTGTCCGCCACCCAGTTGACCATGCCGTCCACCACGTGCCGGTCGGCGGCGGCGCTGACGCCGGCCAGCCCTGTCATGAAGCGTCCGACGCCGTTCACGAAGCCGTCGACGACGCGCAGGTCCACCCACGCCAGGAAGCCGGAGAGGGCCATCGTCCCCCGGACCACCGTGGCCAGGTAGAACTCGTCGAAGTAGTACTTGTGGAACACCAGGCGGTAGAGACCACCCAGGGCGGCCGCCGCCCGGGCAGCGCTGAAGACCCGCCAGAGGTAGAAGAGAGCCGCCAGGAGGATGCCGCTGCCGGCCGCCAGGATGGACACCTGCATGGCCCGGGAGTGGGCCTGGTGGGTGATGGCGTCGCCGTGGCCGGTCTCCCCGGCGCCGTGCTCGCCGGCGCTTGGGCCGGCCTCCTCGTGGAGGACGGCCCCGTTGCCGCGGAGCG
>CAYMFV010000318.1:0-4016 GCA_964389745.1 uncultured Planctomycetales bacterium
GAACAGGTCGAGAGCCTCGGGGCCACCTTCCTCGAGACCGAGCACGACGTCACGGCGGAGGGCGAAGGAGGGTACGCGAAGGAGCTGTCGGAAGAACAACACCGCCGGGAGCTCGAGCTCATCGCCGGCCACATCGCGGACGCCGACCTCGTCATCACGACCGCGCAGATCCCCGGCCGCGACGCGCCTCTTCTCGTCACCGAGGACATGGTCCGCTCGATGAAGCACGGCTCGGTGATCGTCGACCTGGCCTCGGAGAGCGGAGGAAACTGCGCGCTCACGAAGATGGGCGAGCGCGTGGAACCGCACGGCGTGACGATCCTCGGCCCGGTCAACCTGCCGAGCAAGATTCCGGTGCACGCCAGTCAGATGTACTCGAAGAACATCACCACGCTCGTGCTCGAGATGATGGACGAGGGCGAGTTGAAGCTGGACCTCGAGAACGACGTGGTGGGGCCCGCCTGCGTGGCGCACGCTGGAGAGGTGCGCAACGAGCGGGGGAAGGCGGCGTTGAGCGCCGGCAACTGACGGCACCGCCGGCTCCCCACACCTGCCCGCGATCCGAGAAACGACAACGCCCGCAACCCAGGAGCCTGTCCGAGTAATGCAGTGGACCGCGCGAGTGGGGCTTACGCTGCTCAGCGAAGGAACGACGACGAGTCGTAGCCATAGCTACGGCGAGGAGGAGAGACGCCCGATCAGCGGCGTAACCCCCACTCGCCCTAACACAGGTGGTTATATGAACTTATGTGGTTGTGGGTTGGGGCGGCACGGCCCCGCCTTCGTCGTTGACCCTCCTCGACGTAGCTACGGCTACGCCTTCGGAGTGTCGCCTAGAATTCGGGGCCGTGGCGCACCCAACGCGGCCCGCTGCATTACTCGGACAGGCTCCTAGCCCACAACGGACCCGGCGATAGGCCGGGCATGAGTCCGGCGGCCGAACGGTCGGCCGGGTCCCAGGAGGCGGTGGCGAGCCAGCGGCCCGTCGGCCCCGGCAGGACCTGGCGCACCCCCGGATCCGGGTGCGCCCGGAGCACCGCCCGGGCCTGATCCAGGCGGGGACCGTGGAGGTGCCGCCATTCCCAGCGCTCCTGCCAGGCGGGCTCGACCGACTCCAGGGCCTGGGCCGCCGCGCCGCTGTCGTGGCCCCGGAGCGCCGCCTCGGCGGCCCCCAGGTTGGCCAGGTAGTTCTGCCAGGCCAGGATCCGGGCCGCCCGGCCCTGGACGACACCGAAGCCGACGATGCTGCCCAGGAGCAGGATCACCGCCAGGCCCAGGGCCGCGGCCAGGGTGCGGTTGCGCTGGACCCACTTCTGGATCTCCACCAGGACGCCGGTCCGGTGGGCCTGGACCACACGGCCCTCCAGCCACGCCTCCAGGTCCCGGGCCAGGGCCTGCATGTCCGGGTAGCGGGCCTCGGGCGCCCGGGCCATGGCCCGCTCGCAGATGGCGGTCAGCTCCGCCGGCGCGGTGGCGTCGAGCTCCGGCACGGGGGTCGGCGACTCCCGGAGGAGGAGTTCCAGGACCCCCTGGGCGGTCCGGACTCCCTCCCGATCCACGTAGGGACGGGAACCGGTGAGGAGCTCGTAGAGCATGGCCCCGACGGCGTAGATGTCGGCGGCCGGCCCCACGGCCTCCTGCCGGCCCGAGGCCTGCTCCGGCGCCATGTAGCAGGGCGTTCCCAGCACGTCCCCGGCCCGAGTGGTGCCCGGGGAGCCCGGGGCGGCTGCCGTCGGCCGGGGCGTAGAATCCTCCCGGGGCCCGTCCTCTCCGGGCAGGGGCTGCACCGCCTTACCCGCCTCGTGGCCGGGCAGGATCTTGGCCAGGCCCCAGTCCATGACGAAGACCTCGCCGAAGGAGCCGACCATGATGTTGGCCGGCTTCAGGTCCCGGTGCACCACCCCCCGGGAGTGGGCGAAGGCCACTGCCTCGCAGACCTGGACCAGGACCCGTACCGCCCGGGCCAGGGTCCAGGTCTCCCGTCCCTCCCGGGCCAGGGGCAGGATCTCCCCCAGGGTCCTGCCCTGGACCAGCTCCATGGAGAAGAAGGGGCTGCCCTCCTCGTCCAGGCCGAGATCGTGGACCGGCACCACCGAGGGATGCTGCAGCTGGCCGGTGATGCGTGCCTCGGCCAGGAAGCGCAGCACCCGGTCGGCCTGGTCCGGCGGCCCGGCCAGGACCTTCAAGGCCACCGTGCGGTCCAGCAGCCGATCCCGGGCACGGTGGATGCGGGCCATGCCGCCCCGGGCGTGGAGCTCCAGGGCCCGGTAGCGGCGCTCCGGCGCCAGACGGGGGAAGAGGCGCTGGAGCGCCCCGGCCGGCAGCACCTGGACGACCCCGCCCGGAGGAGTCTCCCGGCTGCTCCCCAGCAAGCCCGCCACCTCCTGCCACCCCCGGTGGAGCTCCCGGAGGTGCTCCGCCAGATCGGGGTGCCGGGCGCACAGGGCCTCGAAGCTGGCACCCTCCCCTTCGTCGGCCGACGCCCGGAAGGCGGCGTAGATCTCCTCGGCCCGGGCAGGGATGTCACCCCCGGAGGCGGAGTCGTAGGCGGAAGGAGGAGGGCAGGCCACGGCTGCAAAGGGTGCAGTCTGCCCGCCGCCTGCCGGCGCCGCCAGGGGCAGCCGCTAGACTTCTGCCCCTTGAGCCCCTTCCCCGGCATTCCCGAGGAGGCCCTGGCAGAGCTGGACGAGCCCGACCCGGTGGCCCTGGGTCGCCTGCGCCAGACCCTGGCACCCATGGCCTCCCCTCCCGACGGTCCCCTTGGGGCCCTCGTGGAGTACGGACGCCTGCTCCTGGCCGCCCGCCGGGTGGTGAACCTGACCGGGGCCCGGGACTGGGTCGAGCTCCTGGAGGGCCACTTCGTCGACTGTGTCCTGGCCGGGGCCCGGGTCCCGGAGGACGCCCGCCTGGTGGCCGACTGGGGCAGCGGCGGCGGCCTGCCCGGCCTGGTCTGGGCGATCCTGATGCCGGAGAAGCGCTTCCTCCTCCTGGAGCGCACGGGCAAGAAGGCGGCCTTCCTGGAGGAGGCGGCCCTGCGCCTGGGCCTGGCCAACGTCGATGTCCTCCAGGGCCAGGCCGAGGAGATCCTGCGCCGCCTGGAGGAGCGCCCGGACGTCCTGGTGGCCCGGGCCGTGGAGCCCCTGCCCCGCCTCCTGGCCCGAATCCGGCGCAACCGGATCCAGCACCGGCTTCTCCTGGTCATGGCCGGCCCGCGCTGGGAGGCGGCCTGGCAGGAGGTGGAGCCCGAGTTGAAGGCCTCCTGGGCCCTGGCCGCCAGGCACGCCTACGAGCTCGGGCCGGGCCGGGGCTGGCGCTGGCTCCTGGCCTTCCATCCCCGTTGAGCCCCTCCCGCGGCCCCCAGCCATGAGCACGCCCCGCGACGAGCCTCTCCGCCGGCGCCTGCCCTTCTCCAGGCGCCGTCTGGACCGGGGAGGAACGGAGATCGTCCGGCGCCTCCAGGAGGCCGGCTTCGAGGCCTACTTCGTCGGTGGCTGCGTCCGGGACCTGCTCCTGGGGCGGCAGCCCAAGGACTTCGACATCGCCACCTCGGCCCGCCCGAACCAGGTGCGACGCCTCTTCCGCCGCTCCCGGATCATCGGCCGGCGCTTCCGGCTGGCCCACGTCTACAGCGGCCGCGAGGTCTTCGAGGTGGCCACCTTCCGCCGGGTGCCGCCCGAGCTGGAGGAGGGCGAGGTGCAGATGATCCGGGAGGACAACACCTTCGGCACCGCCGCCGAGGACGCCCGGCGCCGGGACTTCACGGTGAACGCCCTCTTCCTGGACCCGGTGGAGGGGGAGATCGTCGACTGGGTCGGCGGCTTCGAGGACCTGGCCGCCCGGCGGCTGCGTTCCATCGGCGACCCGCGCCTGCGCTTCCGGGAGGACCCGGTGCGCATCCTCCGCCTGCTGAAGTTCTTGTTCGAAAGGATTGCCGGGGATCCGGTTACCCTCGAAGTAACTGAGTGTGATGCGCTTGGACGATAAATCGGCCAGAGCGATCGGGTTGGACGAGGAAG
>CAYMFV010000319.1:0-4003 GCA_964389745.1 uncultured Planctomycetales bacterium
CCGTCGCCGTCCGTGTCCCCGGGGCCGGCCACCGCCATCCCGAAGCCGCTGGCGTCGGCGGGGCCGTCGATCTCGAGGAGGAGGCTGCCGTCCGCCCCCGAGAAGAGGAACACCCTGCCGGTGGTGCCGATCCAGGGACCCGGGGACGAGCCCACGATCTGGTCCGGCACCCCGTCGCCGTCCACGTCGCCGGCGTTGGCCACGGACCAGCCGAAGCCTCTGTCGCCGTACCAGGTGGAGTGGTACTCCCGGTGGACCTCCCACTCGGTGCCCCAGGCATCCTGGGCGGGGAGGGAGGAGGCGAGGCCGAAGAGCAGGATGGTTACCGGAAGGAAACGCTGGCAAGGGAGCATGGCGACATCCTCGATGCACCTGGCCGCCGGCGGCGGCCAGGACGGGTCTCCATGCAAGTATCGTTCCCGATTCGGCGGTCACGCCCGTGCGTTCTCGCACGAGGGGCTCGGGCCTGGACCGGACCGCCGGCCTCAGCCGCCCCTTCTCGGGGATGCCGGCCGCCACGTCCGGGCGGCCCTCGCCGCCACCCTGCGGTTCACGGTTCCACGTGCAGGGTGGCGGCCAGGGAGACCAGCTCCGGCGACAGGCCCACGGGGCCGGCCACGGCGGCCAGGTACAGGTCCCGCCCTGCCAGGGCCGTGGGCAGGTCGCCCGGCCCGGGAGCGAAGGCGACGGCCCCGCCGCCGTCCGGACCGAGGACGCCCTGGAAGCCGGGCGCCCACGCCGGGTAGCGGCCGGCGACGCTGGCGGCGAAGAAGGAGTCCGGTGTCAGGGGCACCTCCAGGCCCTGCCACAGGACCGGCCCCGTGCCACCTGCCGAGGCCAGGACCTGGTAGGCCCAGAAGGCCGCCCGCGGTCCGAAGACGAGTTCCCAGGTCGCCGTCCCCCCCCCCACAGGAATGCGGCGCTCCCGGGGTCCGAGGAAGGGCCGCAGGCCCAGGATCATGCCCTGGCTGCCCTGGCCATCGAGGGGCCCGGTGGCGGTCGCAAGGAGATCCCCGAGACCGTCGCCGTTGGCGTCGCCGAGCACCGCCACGGCGTTGCCAAGTCGAGCGCCGGAGAGCTGGCTCTCCTCCCTGCGCAGGAGGTTGCCACCAGCCCCCGAGAAGACGCAGACGGCGCCGGCCTCCCGGCCGACAAGGGGTCTCCGGGACCGCGGCGCGCCGACCACCAGGTCCGGCACGCCGTCGCCGTCCAGGTCCTTGCCACCGGCGACGGCCATGCCCAGACCGTCGGTCCCGGGGGCGGAGCACTCGAGACGCCGGAGGACGTGGCCATCGGTCCCCGACAGCACGTAGGCGAGGCCGGCCTCGCGCCCCGCGGCCGACGGGTCCTCGGGCGCACCCGCCAGGACGTCGCCCCGGCCGTCCCCATCCACGTCCCCGGCTGGCGCCAGCGCCCAGCCCAGGAGGCCGTCGAAGGAGATGCCGCTCCTCCGCCAGAGGAGGGCACCGGTGTCACCGTCGTGGAGGAGCACCGCCCCGAAGTTGGAGCCCGTGACCGGGCTGGCATCGGGAGCTCCCACGGCCACCTCGGGCACGCCGTCCCCGGTCAGGTCCCCGGGGCTGGCGATCGCCGTGCCGAAGCGTGGATCTCGCGGATCACTCATGGTCAGGATCCGGAGCACCTGCCCCGTCCTGCCCGAGCGGAGGAAGACCATCCCCCCGTGGCTCTCCTCGTCCGGGGCGCCCACCGCCAGGTCTCCGCAGCCGTCCCCATCCAGGTCGCCGACCGCGGCCAGGGCCCGGCCGTACCCGATGTTGCCGCTCCAGAGGGACTCGTAGTCCAGCCGCCGCAGGAGGTGACCGTCCCGGCCCGAGTAGAGGAAGACCGTGCCGGCTACGAGCCCGGGAAGAGAGAAGCCGGTGGCACTCGCCGCCAGGTCCGGGATGCCATCGCCATCCACGTCGCCAGGCCCGGCCAGCTTCGTGCCCAGGCTCCAGGGCTCGCCCTGACCCTCCACCTGCCAGAGGAGCCGGCCACTCGCTCCCGAGAAGACCGCCACGGCGCCGGCATAGTCCATCGTCCCTGCGGTCGCCCAGGGGGCGCCGACAGCCACCTCCGAGACGCCGTCGCCGTCCACGTCGCCCAGGGCGGCAGCGCTCCACCCGAACAGGGAGTCCGTCCAGGGCGCAGGGAAGGTGCTCCAGGTCTCCCAGACCGCTCCGCCCCGCTGGGCCGCCAGGGGCCCGGCGGCGAGGACGAGGGCCAGGAGCGCGGGAAGCAAGGTCACCGGGAGGAAACGTCGGGCGGGAGACACGGGGACATCCGGGCTGGGTTGGACCATCCGTGCAAGAACCGTTCCCGCTACCGCGCCCCCGCCGGCGCGTTGCGGCGACGGGGGCTGGAGCCACCCCCTGCTACACTCCCCCCGTGCCGGAGCAGCCGGCCGACCTCCGCAACCTGGAGGCGCTCCTGGGCCACCGCTTTCGGGACCCGGACCTGCTCCGGCGGGCCCTGACCCACCCCTCGGCGGGGGCCGAGCACAACGAGCGCCTCGAGTTCCTCGGCGACGCGGTCCTGGGCCTCGTCGCGGTGGGGATGCTTTGCGCCCGCTTTCCTGCCGCCCGGGAGGGCCGCCTCACCCGCCTGAAGGCCCGCCTCGTCGCCCGGGCCACCCTCGCCCGGGCCGCCAGCCGCCTGGGGCTGGAGCGCTGGCTCCGGGTCGGCGGCGGCCTCCGGGTCCGGGGCACGCTGCCCCCCTCCGCCCTGGGCAACGCCTTCGAGGCCGTCGCCGGCGCCCTCTGGCTGGACGCCGGGCCGGCCCGGGGCGTGGAGCTGGCCGAGGCCTTCCTGCTCCGGGGGCTCGGGCCCGAGCTGGACAGCCTCGAGGAGGACCTGCGCCAGGAGGAGGCCAAGCAGCTCCTCCAGGAGCTCACCCAGGCCCGGCTCGGCGTCACCCCCACCTACAACATCACCGACTCCTACCACGACCACCCGGAGACCGACGCCTTCGAGGCCGTGGCCGAGGTCGCCGGGCGTCGCTTCCCGCCGGCCTGGGGCACCACCAAGAAGGAGGCCGAGCGCCGGGCCGCCTGGGAGGCCCTGCGCATCCTCCGCCGGGAGCTGGAGGACGGGAATCCGAAGGAAGACGGGGAGGACGACCATGCCGGTTGAGCTGCTCCGGGCCGCGACCCCCTGGCACGAACTCCTGGACGCTCTCGAGCGGCAGGGGGGGGGACGCCTGCGCTGGGGCGGCTTCTGGGGCTCCAGCAAGGCGCTGGCCTGCGCCGCCCTGGCCCGGGAGCTCCGGGCCCCGGTCCTGGCGGTGGTCCCGGATCCCCCCGCCGCCGACCTTCTCCTGGACGACCTCCTGACCTTCGGCGCCGGCGCCGTCCCCCTGCCCGCCCGGGAGGGCCCCGGGGACGCCGCCGGCGAGGTCCTCCGGGACCGGCACCACGCCCTGGAGCGGGCCGGCCGGGAGGGCTTCGCCGGGGTCGTCGCCGCCCCCCTGGCCGCCCTCCTCCAGCCGGTCCCCGACCCCGCCGCCGCGGCCGGCACCCTGGCCCTCGAGCAGGGCATGCGCCTCGACCCGGACGCGCTCCTCCGGCGCCTGGTCCGGGCCGGCTTCGAGCGGGTCCCGGCCATCCAGGCCCCCGGGGAGTTCGCCCGCCGGGGCGACATCGTCGACCTCCTGCCCCCGGCCCTGGGCGAGCCCCTGCGCCTCGAGTTCTTCGACGACGAGCTGGAGAGCATCCGGGTCTTCGACCTGGCCAGCCAGCGCACCCGCCACGTCCTCCGCCACGTCCAGGTGCCCCTGGCCCGGGAGCTCCCCGAGGTGGCCGGCCCCGGCGACCTCCTCCCCCTGGACGTCCTCCCCCCCCCCACCCGGCTGGTGCTCCTGGAACCCGGCCTCCTGGAGGAGACCGGCCGGCGCCTGGCCCTCCTCGGCCGGGAGCACGGCCGGGCCCTGGAGCGCCTGGAGGCGGCCCTGGCCGCCCGGCCCGTCCTGGAGCTGGCCACCCTGCCCGGCGCCGACGGCACCCTC
>CAYMFV010000320.1:0-3992 GCA_964389745.1 uncultured Planctomycetales bacterium
CGGGCGCCTGCCAGCCAACGTCCAACCCCTGGAGCAGATCGGCTACGTGGGCAGTACCGAGAGCCACTATCCCGCAGCCCGCCTCCTCGTCCCCCCCCCCTTCCTGGAACCAGGAGGGTGACGGGGAACCGTCGCTTCAGGACCGGAGATCCCAGATCTCGGCGCCCCCCGCCACCCGGTCCGGGGGGCCGAAGAGACGCTCCAGGATCGCCCGGGCCTGCACGCTGCCCGCCGCCAGCCGCTCGACGGTGCGAACGCCGGCGAGCTGGCGCCAGGTCTCCACCCCCCGGACGAAGGGATTGAAGCGGAAGGGGGCCAGGGCCACCCGCAGGCGGAAGGCGAGCCCGGCCTCCTCCCGGGCGGGCAGGTCCAGCTCCGGCGCCGGCCAATCGGCACGGTGGCGGAAGACGATCACGCCCACGCCCTTGTCCTGGAGCAGCTCCTGCCGCCAGGCCGCCAGGGTGGCCTCGTCCAGGGCCGCCACGTCCACACTCTGGTGCCGGGGCAGGTAGGCGATGTCGCTCTCCGGGTCCTCGGGCATCAGGGCCCGCATCAGGGGGGTCTCCAGGGCGGCCAGGGCCGAGGGCAGGATGTGCGAGGTGTAGCCGGCGACCAGGGGCTTGCCGTGGAACGTCTGCAGGTACATGGCGTAGCCGTCCCGGAAGTCCAGGGGCAGCTCCAGGACCGCGTACTCCCTGGCGTCGGCGGCCATCTCCGCGTAGATGGCGGGGGGCTCCAGCACCACCGGCCGCCGCCGGGCCGGCTGCAGCTCGAGGACCAGGAGCAGGCAACAGGCCAGGGCCAGGACCGTGGCCCGACGCTCCCCCCCCCGCCGGCGCCAGCGGCGCAGCAGGTCCTCGAGGGCGAAGGCCAGGAGGACGGCCAGGGCGAGGGCCAGGGGCAGGAGGAAGCGATGCGGCACCCGGATCATCGCCAGGCCGGGGATGTGCGGGAAGACGGCCATGGGCAGGGGCAGCCAGTCCAGGGTGCGATCCAGGAGGACCGGGCGAGCTCCCTGCAGGAAGAGGAAGGAAGCACCGAGCAGCCACCACCAGGGACCGGTGCCGGGCCGGCGCAGGCGCAGGAAGGCCCAGAGCAGGAGCAGGCAGCTCGTATAGCCCAGGGCCACCGGCCAGAAGTGGAAGAAGGGCGAACCCTGGGGATGGACCCCCAGGAGCTGCATCTCGCCGGGGAAGCGCAGGCCCACCCCCTCCTCCGAGAGAGGCTCCTGGCGCAACACCCGGACCATGGGCAGGACGCCCGGCATCATGAGCAGGGCGCCGAGAGCGCCCATGGCCAGGACCCGGAGCCAGAGGCCGGTGTCCAGGAGGCGCCGCTCCCGGACAGCCAGGACCAGGAGGAGGACGCCGCCGGCGAAGACGCAGAAGAAAGGCTGGTACCAGTCCGCCCAGCCGGCCAGGGCCAGGAAGAGCCCGGCCCAGGCGGCGGCCCACCAGCTGCGCCTCCGGTACAGGGCGAGGAGGGCCAGGAGGAAGAGCGGGACCCAGTGCAGGTGGGCGTTGTTGAGCTGGGTCACCATCGCCGTGTGATAGGGATTGAAGGCGTAGAAGAGACCGGCCAGGAAGGCTCCCCAGGGCGAGCCGGTGACCTGCCGGGCCAGTGCCCACATGGCGACGCCGGCCAGGGGAAAGGTGGCGACCAGCAACCAGGTGTGGGCGGCGGCCGGCGGCAGCCAGTCCTGGAGGACCAGGCCGGGCACCGCGTTGGCCAGGCACAGGGTGTGGAAGGCGAGGGAGGTGCCGCTGGGGTGGAACAGCCAGGGGCACTGGAAGACACTCTGCTCCTGCTCCCAGGCGAAGCGCGTCCACCACAGGTTCCAGACGTTCTGGAAGTAGTCCCGGCCCGCCGACCACGGGGCACCAGGGTCCTGGAGCAGGGGCCACCAGGCCCAGGCCGTGACCAGCAGGTAGCCAGCGAGGACCAGGAGGACCTCGCGCCAGCGGATGGGAGGGGACTCCGGCGAAAGCTCCGGCGACATGGCGCCGAGAGGATAGCCCGGCGGCCTAGACGGCCATGCGCTGCAGGGTACGCAGGGGCGAGGCCATCATGCTCGGGTAGGCCTCGCAGTTGATCCAGCAGGCATCGCAGTCCCGGGCGACCCGTCGCGCCTGGTCGGCCTGTGGGTCCTCGAAGAGGAGCCGGCGCATGTCGAAGTCCCACGCCCGGAGGTCACCCATGCCGTCGGGCAGGAACAGGCAGGGATGGACCTTGCCGTAGGGATCCACGGTGGCGGTGGCGGCCCCGGCCATGCACGGCACCTCCGAGGTGCCATCCTCCAGGCGCCGGGCCATGATGCGCAGGAAGGCCTTGGGGAAGAAGCCGAGGACCTGCCAGGGGCGGAAGCGATAGAGGCGATAGAAGGTCTCGGCGGTCGCCCGGGCCTTGCTCGGGTTCTCGCTGACCGCGACCCCGGTGTCGTAGTTGTGGTAGAGCTCGGCCTCGTGGGCGAAGGTGACGATGTAGTTGTCGGACTCCGGGGACAGGGTCCGATAGAGGCGCTCGGCGTCGTCGATGTTGAAGGCCGAGATGGTGCTCTGGAATGAGCACTTGAGATTCCGGTAGCGCCGGCGCAGCTCCTTCAGGCGGCGCCAGGACTCCATGGAACGCTCCCAGTGCCCCTCGTAGCCGCGGATGTAGTCCTGCTGCCGGCCGATGCCGTCCACCGACAGAGTGACGTTCAGCTCCACCTCCGGGTTCTCCCCGGCCAGCCGCTCGACCAGGTGGGCGGTGCGCTCCGGCAGAATCCCGTTCATTGGGATGTTGAGCATGAACAGGTTCGGGCACGACTCCACGGCGTGGCGCACGAGCTCGGGCAGTCCGCGCTTGAGGCTCGGCTCGCCACCGGTGATGTTGAGCCAGAAGAGGTCCTCGCCGAAGGAGGCAATGACCTTCTTCAGCTCCTCGACGCCCAGCTCCTGCTGGAAGAGCTCCCGGTTGCGACCGCGGGCGTAGATGTCCCAGATGGAGCAGGTGCGGCAGCCGGAGTTGCAGACATTGGTGACGTTGATGGTGAGCTTGAACGGCATGACGGGCTGGTCCCGCATGCGTGCACGCTTCACCGCGAGGATCCGGCGCAGGAGCTTCAGGTACGGACGGCGTTGCCGGGTCATGGCGTGGGAGCTTCTAGTCCATCTCGAGAGGGGCTCAAGCTCCGGGGCGCTCCCCGGGCCAGGAGTAGCGCTTGAAGCGGATCAGGACCATGTCCCGGAGGATGCGCAGGGAGTCCCGGAAGAAGCGCACCCGGGAGTCCTCGTTGTCCACCCAGCGCACCGGCACCTCGACGATCCGGTAGCCCAGGCGGTGGGCGAGGTAGAGGATCTCCAGGTCGAAGCCGAAGTCCTCGATCGTCTGGCGGGAGAAGACGGGCTCCACCACCTCCCGGCGGAAGGCCTTGAAGCCGCACTGGGTGTCCCGGATGCCCGCGATGCCGAAGAAGTGCAGGAGGAGCCGCAGGATCGGGCCGCTGGCCTTCCGGTACCAGGGCTGGTACTTCACCACCTCGGCTCCCGGGAGGGCCCGGGAGGCGATGACCACCTGGGCGCCGGCCTCCAGGTGCGCCCAGAACTTCTCGATCTCCTCGATGGGCGTGGCCAGGTCGGCGTCGCTGAACAGGACCACGTCGCCCCGGGCCGCGAGCATGCCGTCCCGGACCACCGCTCCCTTGCCCCGGTTGCGATCGTGGGCGAGGAGCTGCACGACCGGGTGCCGTCGGGCGAAGTCCTGGACCACCCTGGCGGTATCGTCGGTGGAGCCATCGTCGCTCACCAGGATCTCGAGGAGCTCGTCCCGCCCCTGGTAGTAGTCCAGGATGCGCTCCAGCGTGGCCGGCAGGCGTCGGGCCTCGTTGTAGGCCGGGATGACGATGGACAGGGTACGAGCCACTGGGGAAGACAGGGGGGTGCGGGGGGGGACGCAGGCCACCCGGCCGCCAGTCTAGGAGGCCCCGGGGCCGGCGGCCGAGCTCAGCCACA
>CAYMFV010000321.1:0-3990 GCA_964389745.1 uncultured Planctomycetales bacterium
AGACGGCCTCCAGGGCGCTGCCGCCGGCAGCCAGGACCTCGCCCCCGACCCGGGCGGCGGCCAGGCAGCCGGCAGCGTGGCGCTCCCGGCGCGCCGGAGGCACGGCCCCGGCGCCGCCGTGGACCAGCAGGAGGGGGGCAGCCACGGCGGGATTCTAGGCAGCCGGCCGTTGCCGAAGGGGCGCCCGTCGGCCTAGAGTGGAGCCGGAAGCCATGTCCGGCCGCTACACCGACTGCCTGGTCGTGCCCGCCCTGCGGCTGCATCGCGGCGAGGGACTGGCCGAAGCCCTGCGTTGTCTCCGGGAGTTCGACGCCCACATCTTCCTGGTCCAGGGCGGCGACGCCGAGGACGTCCAGTGGCTCCAGGAGACCCTGGAGAACGAGGCCGGGCACACGATCCTCCTCTGCGCCGACCTGGAGCGGGGCGCGGGCCAGCAGTTCGGCGGCCTCACCCCCCTCCCCGACGCCTGGGCCCTGGGCATCCTCGGCCCGGAGGCCGCCTTCGACGCCGGCCACCGCACCGCCGCCGAGGCCGCCAAGGCCGGTGTGCGCTGGATCCTCGGGCCCGTCCTGGACCTGCACCGCCTGGAGCCGGCCGACGCCGTCCGCTCGCCGATCATCGGCAACCGGGCCTTCGGCGGCGACCCGGAGCGGGTGGCGGAGCTGGCTGGCGCCTGGCTGGACGGCGTCACCCAGGCCGGGGGCACCGGCTGCGGCAAGCACTTCCCGGGCCACGGGGCCAGCCCCCAGGACAGCCACGTGGAGCACGCCGTGGCCTTCGAGGACCCGGCCGTGCACCTGGAGCCCTTCCAGGCCCTCCTGGACCGGCTGCCGGCCATCATGGTCAACCACGTCCAGTACCCCCTGGTGGACGAGGAGAGCCTGCCGGCCAGCCGCAGCCAGCGCATCCTGGGCATCCTCCGGGAGGAATGGGGCTACGAGGGCGTGGTCGTCACCGATTCCCTGCGCATGGCGGGCTACGGCGACGGCCCCCACGAGCAGCAGGCCATCGAGTCCATTCACGCCGGGGTGGACCTCCTTCTCGACCCGGGGGACCCGGTGATCCTGGCGGTCAGCCTCCGGGACGCCGTGGCCCGGGGCGAGCTGGACGAGGGTCGGGTCCGGAAGGCCGCCGCCCGGGTGGAACGCTTCCTGGAGGAGACCGCCGCCCGGCCGGTGGAACCGCCCCGCCCCCTGGTGCTCGGCGCCGGCGCCCGGAAGCTCCTCCGCCCCCTGCCCGGCGGCTCTCCAGGCCGCCACGCCCCCCCGCCCGACCTAGCCCTGGCCCTGTCCCCGGCCCGGGACGCCACCTCCTTCCTGGAGGAGCAGTGGGGCCTCGAGGTCCTCGGGCCCCGGGACCCGGTCCCCGATCCGTTCCCGGACGCGGTCCTCATCCTCTGGGGCTCGGCCCTGGGCCACGGCCTGCCGACCCTGCCGACGGCCTGGATCGAGGCCTGCGCCCGGGAGCACCCGGTCCTCTACGTGGCCGGCTCGCCCGAGGCCTGCGACATGGCCCCGGCCCACTGCCGGGGCTTCTACCTGCCTGGCGTCTCCCCGGCCCTCCTCGCCCTCCTCTTCGGGGTGGAGGAGGACCCGGCCTGACCTGGCGGGTTCTCCCTCCCGGAGTTCCGAACGCTGGAGGTACGAGGCGTCAGCGGTCCCTCTCCTGGAGCATCTGCTGGTGGACCCAGAGGCGTGCTGCCTGCCATTCCTTCTCCGCGGCTGCCGGAGGAAGGCCGAGCAGCTCGCCGGTGTCCTCTGCCGTCAGGCCCCCGAAGAAGCGCAGCTCCATGACCGTCGCCTTGAACGGATCGCTCTCGGCAAGACGCCGGAGTTGAGCATCCAGGGCCAGGAGATAGAGGGCCCGGTCGCGGCTGACCGTCGGCTGCTGCCCCCCCCCCTGGCCAGCCGCGGCAGCAGACCGGGACGCCTCGACCTGCTGCTGTGCCTGCCGGACCAGGAGCCGGCGGTTGGCGGTGGAGGCCGCCCCCAGGAAGGAGAGTCGGAGAGGCTCCCACTCCCGCTCCCCGGCAGCCAGGTCCTCCCACACCTCCTCCAGGAGGGTCATGGGCCGACAGCGCGCATCCATCCGGACCGGGCGCAGAGGTGCACCGTGACGCTCTTCGAGCAGCGCCTCGAGGATCGGGGACAGCTCGTCCTTGGCCTGGGATCGACCTCGGTGCAGCTCCTCCAGCAGCTCCCGGATCCGTTTCCTGTCGCAGCCTGTCATGGCTCGAGACCCCAGACGAGCTCCACAGGCCTGACTCACCGACGTGGGCTGCGGCGCAGCCACAGGACGTAGTGGGTCAGGTCCCAGGCCTCCTCCGGAGTGATCTGCCCGTTGAAGGACGGCATGGGCGTCCCATCCAGACCGGTCATGAAGGTCCGGTAGATCATCCTGGGGTCCTGCCCGGTCTTGATGCCCATGGGCAAGGTGAAGTCGGCCGGCCGGATCGGGTTGCCCCAGTCGTCCTTCAGCGTGGCCGAGCTGGAACCGTCGCCCCGGCCGCTGCGGCCGTGGCACTCATGGCAGCCCATCCGGTAGTACAGGTCGCGGCCCCGCTGGATCGAGGCATCGTCGGTCATCGGCTCGGCCGGGATCTCGATGGGTTGCTCGGATTCGAGCCTGGCCGCAACGATGTCCCGCAGCTCCTCGAGGCCCTCCGGGTCGGGCTCCTCGTCGCCGTACTCCTCCTGGATGAGCTCGGCCAGGAAGTTGTCCCTGTAGAGCTTGCGGACCCAGGCGATCACCGAGAGCATGTCCTCTCGGGTCATGGCGGCGAAGGGTGGCATGGAAGTGCCGTGCAAGCCGTCACTGATCGTGCGCACCAGGTCGGTCTCCAGCGGCATTGTCCCCGAGGGCGTGCTCCGGAACTTGAAACGCCCGCTCAGGAAGTTCCGGGGCCGCGGAGCCAGCAATCCGGCCACCGCGCCCTCGCCGTTTCCGTCATAGCCGTGGCAGCCCGCGCAGGCGACGGCGAAGACCTCGCGGCCACGGTCCAGGTCGGCAGTCAGCCCGCCATCTGTCGCCGGCGCCACCGGCGCCTCCGGAGCGGTGGAGCAGGCCAGGTTCAGCACCACTGCGGCAGTCACGGTGGCCGCCAGCAGGAGCAGGGACAGGGGCGCTCTGTCGTCTTTCGTCATTGCTCTCGCCATCAGAAGGTTGCCACGAACATCAGCATGGTCCACCGGCTGTCCACGTTGAGGATGCGGCCGGCGAAGTTGGCGGGTTCCGGGTAGCCCAGCAGGTTGTTCTGTTGGCCGACCTCCGCCTGGACCCAGGCGTTCGGGCTGATGTACCACTTGCCACCCACGGTCACCCGGTCGATGGAGTCGACGCCGCCCGTGGCGGTGACGACCATCGGATCCAGGTCCCACTGCCGGGTGGCATCGATCCAGTCGTAGCGGCCGTACAGCCACAAGCCCTGCTCGAGATTCAGCGGCATCTCCAGCCCCAGGAATCCGCCCCGGAAGTTGAACGGCTGGTCGTCGGCATTCACCGGGTCGGTGTCGGCATGCCGGCCGAGGAGGAGCTGACCGTAGACAGCGAAGCCGCCTCCGAGCTGGGCGGTGACATCCGCACCGACCCGAAGGAAGGTGGAGTTGACGGCCTCGAGGTTGGACTCGCCGAGGTTCTCGCGCCCGAGGTAGAGAAGACCCCCGAAACGCAGGAAGTCGACGGCCTCGCCAAGCTCGTAGAGGGTCAGGGCCGCCCGGCCATAGAGGTCCTGGCGGCGGTTGGCGTCGAAACTGCTGTTCGTGCCGTTGACCAGGGCCAGCTCGTACTCGAGCGCGGCCGGCAGGTCGAGAAGCCGGCCCCGGTCCTCGATCCGTCCGAAGGCCGACACGCCGAGCTGGGGTTCGTTGAGACGCATGCCGCCCATGCGCGGCGTCATGCTGTAGGCAACATAGTCCGACATCTCGGAGGAGAAGCTCCGGATCTGGGAGAAGGGCAGCTCGAGCTCGAACTGTCCCGTACGGAAGTTGAGGG
>CAYMFV010000322.1:0-3988 GCA_964389745.1 uncultured Planctomycetales bacterium
GGCCAGGGCCGTGGCCGGCGGCACGAGCAGCCGGGCCAGGGGCAGCAGGGCACCATCCAGGAGCGGCCGAAGCGGCTGCCAGGGCAGCAACCCGTGGATGCCCAGGACCAGGAGAGCGGCACCACAGAGCAGGACGCGGCGCCAGCGTTCCACGTCCGGCAGCAGGAAGCGCACTAGTCGAACTCGTCGCCCTCGGAGAGGAAGCCTGCGTACAGGTCCAGGTCGTCCAGGAAGCGGGCCGTGCCCCGGGCCACGGCCGTCATGGGGTCCTCGCCGACCCGGGCCGGGATCCGGCTCTCGGCGGCCAGGTACTCCTCGAGGCCAGGCAGCAGGGCGCCCCCCCCCACCAGGACCAGCCCGATCTCCATGAGATCGCTGGAGATCTCCGGCGGTGCCGCCTCCAGGGCGTCGCCCACCGCCCGTGCGATGACGCGCAGGGGCTCCTGGATCGCCTCCCGGATCTCCTCGCTGTTCACCACCGTCTTCCGCGGCTTGAGGCTCAAGGTGTCCCGGCCGCCCACCTCCATGGAGCGTTCCTGGTCCCGGGGCGTCGCCGAGCCGATGGTCTTCTTGATGGCCTCGGCGGTCTGGGGACCGATCTGCAGGTTGTGCTCCTTGCGCAGGTAGGCGGCGATGGCATCGTCCATGTCGTCGCCGGCCGTCTTCACCGAGTTGACGACCACCGTGCCGCCCAGGGCGAGGATCGCCACCTCGGTGGTGCCGCCGCCGATGTCCACGATCATCGAGCCGGTGGCCTCGGTGATGGGCAGGTCCACGCCGAGGCCGCCGGCGATGGGCTCGTCCACCAGGAACACCCGCCGGGCACCCGCCCGCTCCGCCGAGTTGATGACCGCCCGGCGCTCCACCGTGGTGATCCCCGAGGGCACCGAGACCACCACCCGGGGCTTGATCCAGCGGCGCCCCTCCTGGGCCTTGCGCAGGAAGTAGCGGAGCATCTTCTCGGTGATCTCGAAGTCGGCGATGACGCCGCCCTTCAGGGGCCGGGAGACCGAGATGTTCCCCGGGGCCTTGCCGAGCATCTTGTAAGCCTCGGCGCCGACACCCATGCCGTCCAGGATCACCTCGTTGGTGCCCTTGTAGACGGCCACCACCGACGGCTCGTTGAGGATGATGCCGCGATCCCGGGAGGCGACCAGGGTGTTGGCCGTCCCGAGATCGATGCCGAAGTCCTCCGAGATGGAGAAACGGCCAAGGAGCCAGTCCAGCAGGCGCAAGGTCGTTCCAGGGGCAGGTGCTTTCGCGGGCCCTGCACGGGCCCGCGCGGAGTATAGCCAGGAGGACCCGGCTTCTCCCAGGACCCGGGCGGCAAAAAACGAGGGCCGGCACCCGAAGGCGCCGGCCCGGCGAGGAGCGATGGCGAGGGTCAGCCCTCGGTGGCACCGGCGTAGGAGCCGGAGAACATGCCGGCGCCGTAGTGGACGCCCTTCTCGTACTCCACCAGGCCCAGGGCCACGATCAGGAGCAGGAAGGTGACCAGGGCGACGACGGCCTCGAAGGGCATGCCGGGCTTCTCGGCCCCTTCGTCCACCGCCTGTGCCCGGGCACGGGTCGGGCGGGCGGGACGGGACGGCTTGCGGGCGGGTGCGGACTTGCGGCGCTTGGCTGCCATGGCGGCTCCTCCCTGCCTCAGAGCTTGGTGGTGACCCGGTCACCCTGGAGGATCCGGCTGTCGCCGGCGAGAGAGACGACCGCCGCCGCGGTGTTCTCGTAGACGATCTGGACCTGGATCTGGCCCTTGTACTCCCCGCCCCGGAAGACGTCGAGCTTGTAGCCGGGCTTGACGTTGTCGGCACGCCCCAGGTTGATGACGATCACCGGGACGGCCGGGTCGCTGTAGTCGGCCTTCGTCACGATCCCCTCCAGGGGCACCGGCGCCGCCGTCAGCTCCTTCGGATCGAAGTTGTACAGGCGGGCGGCGGCCAGCAGGGCCGTCTCGCTGGCCCGGGCGCTCTCCTCGGCCTGCTGGAGCTGGCTGGCGAGTTCGGCCACTCGGGCCTTCAGCCCGTCGAGCTGGGCCAGGGCCGCGTCCCGGGCGAGGACCGCCTCGTGGGCCTGGGTCTTGGCCTCGTCCCGCTGCTGCCGCAGGTCGGCGATCTCCCGGTTCAGGTCCTTGATGCTGTTGACGGCATCATCGTTGGTCCGCCGCAGCTCCCGCAGCTCGTCGCGGATCGTCCCCAGGCTCTCCGTCAGCTCGGAGTTCTTCCGCCGGGCGTCTTCCAGATCCGATTCGGCGGCCGATTTCTCGCCCTCGAGCTGCTTGACCTGGGCCCGCAACCGATCGGCCTCGGCTCCAAGCTGCTGGACCTGGGCCTCGAGATCCTGGACCTGGGCCTGGCTGGCCTCCTGGTCGGTCCTGTGGGCCTTGGCCTCCTCCTCGTAGCGGGACCGCCACTGCTGGCTCGTGCCGATGAGGTTCGCGGCCGAACCGACAAAGATGGCGGCGAACACGAGGTTGAGGACGAGGAAAACCTTTCCGATGGACGTCATCCCGTGCTCCTGATGGCTCCGGCTTGCTGCTGCAGGTGCTTCTGCTGGCGTCGGGGGGTGTGGTGTTGGGGCGCACTGGCGCCGGCCCAATGTAGGACCGCGGGGGCCTGCGGTTGCACAGCTCCTCGCCCGGTCGGAGAAAACTACCCACGACCCGGGGAGGGGTCAAGGGGCCGGCGCCTCCGGACACGGGCCAGGAGGGCGAGGAGGGCACCGGCCCAGGCCAGAAGGGCGGCCCCGGGGGCCACCCGCCAGCCCCCCTGGAGCCAGGGGGTCCGGTCCCCGGGGGCCACCCGGGGCAGATCCACCCCCAGGGCCCCGGCCACCCCCCGCTCGAGCCCCGGGCCCGGGCGCCCGGAGGGGTCCACCAGGATGGTCACGCCCGTGTTGGTCACCCGGAGCACCGCCCGCCCCGACTCCGCCGCCCGGAAACGGGTGGCCGCCACCATCTGGTCCATCTCGGCGCCCAGCCCGTACCAGGCCTCGTTCGAGAGGACCACGAAGGCCTCCGCCCCCCCGAGCGCCTGCTCCCGGAAGACCGCCGGGAAGACGTTCTCCCAGCAGATGGCGCTGCCCAGGGCCCAGGGCGCCCCGCCGCCGGCAGCCGGAACCTCCAGGGGGCCCCGGGCAGACGGCACCTGGAAGGTGGGCTCCAGACCGAAGTGGTCCTGGACCCAGTCGGCCAGGGTGGTCGCCCCGGGAAAACGACCGCCGAAGGGCAGGGTCTCGCCGAAGGGCACCAGACGGCCCTTGGCGGCCCGGGCCAGGAGCCGCCCCTCCCGGTCGAAGAGCAGGCTCTCGCTGCTCCGGGGGCTCCAGGTGGACGCCTCCCGGGACCGGGCCTCCTCCCCCGGGGGCAGGGCCTCGTAGACGTGGGCCCCGGCCAGGAAGAGCCCGCCCGGGGGCAGGTCCCGGGCGAGCACGCTCACGGCCCAGGCCACCTCGTCCCGGACCTCGCCAGCCGGCCGTCGCTCCACGTCCCCGCCCGGCCAGCGTCGGCGCAGCTCCCCCTCGCCCCCGGGGGCCAGTACCGGCAGGGGGAACATGGTCTCGGCCCACAGGAGGAGTTCCGGTCGCTCGCCGGCAGCGATCGCCCGCATCCCCTCCTGGAGGTTGCGGATCAGGACGTCGGAGGCCGAGAGGGGATCGTGCTTCTCCTCCAGGCCGACGCAGGGTTGGACCGCCAGGCAGCGGATCGAGGCCCGGGGGAGGGCAGGGGATCCGGCGAAGGCCGCCAGGGCGGCGGCGGCGGTGAGCACGGGGGCCGGCAGCCAGCGGAGCAGGCCCCGGGGCCGGAGCAGGGCCACGGGCCAGGCGCCCCACAGGGCCACCAGGAGGGCGACCCCCTCCTCGCCCACGGCCCGGGCCAGGAACAGGACCCCCGGCAGGTCGGCGAGCCCCATGGCCAGCCCCCCCCCCCCGTCCCTTATACACATCTCCGAGCCCACGAGACAGGCAGAAAACTCCTATGCCGTCTTCT
>CAYMFV010000323.1:0-3982 GCA_964389745.1 uncultured Planctomycetales bacterium
CGCCCGGGCCATCCCCCGGGCCTTCTTCGGCCAGGAGTACCGGGGCCGCCGGGCCCGGGGGCTCCTGGCCTTCCGGGCCCGGGGGGTGGCGGACCTGGAGAGTGGTCGGCCCCTGGGCCGGCTTCGCGTCCTCCTGGCCAACCGCTTGATGGCCCTCCTCGGCCGCCGTCCTCCCCCTCGAGATCCCGGCGGTTCCGGCCGCTCCTAGACTCCTCTGGATCCCACCTTCCCCCAGCTGATGGTTCCCACTCCCGCCACCTCTGCTCCCGAGGGCCGCCGTCCGGCTCTCCCCCACCGCGTCTGGAAGGCCCTGCGTCAGGAGGGACCGGCCGGTCTCTGGTGGCGGCTCCGCAAACGTCTCTACGATCACAAGGAGATCCTGGTGGCCGTCCGGGACAACGACGCGCCCCTTCCCCGGGCGGTGGAGCGGCTCCAGGCGCCAGGCTCCACGCGCCTCGCGACTCCGGAGGATGCCGCCCTCTGGGACCCGGTGCGGCCGGACCTGTCGGCCCAGGTGCGCAAGTGGCTGGCGGATCCGGCCTGCGGCGCGGTCATCTTCCTGAGCGAGGAGGGCCACCTTCTCTCCTTCGGCTGGTTCCACATCGGCCCCATGTACGAGCCGAGCCTGGCGCACACCTTCGATCCGGGTCCCGACGGTGCCTACTGGTTCAACGGCTGGGCCCTGCCCGAGTGGCGGGGTCGTGGCATCGCCCTGCTCGGCATGAACTACTTGTTTGGCGAGGTCTTCCGCGAGCGCGGCATCCGCCAGGTCATGGTCTACTACGAGGCCGACAACCGGCAGAGCCGCCGCCTGCACCAGCGCTACCGTTTTCGCGAGATCCAGCGCATCCAGCACTACCGTCTCGGCCCCTTCCGCTGGAACCGGGTCGAGCCTCTGGAGGCCGAGGCCGGGGCCGGAGCGACCGCCACGCCATGAGGCAGCTCCTCCGGGACCTGGGCCTGAGCCTGCTCCTCGGCTGGACGGCCGGCGCCGTGGAGAGCGCCGTGGTGGTCCTGGTGGCTGGTCCCCGGATACTCCACCCCCTGGCCGAGCCCGCCGGCGTGGCCCTGCTCTACACCGGCGCCGCTGCCATCCTCTGGCTGCTGGCCACCATCGCCCTCCGCCTCCGCAGCCACCGCGCCGGCGTCCTTCCCTTCCTGGCCGGACTGCTGCTCTTCCTCGTCCTCGGCGACTGGCTCCACGAACAGTGGCTGGCGGAGGCCACCTTCCTGGAGCCGGCCTCCCTGGCGGCCAGCGCCGCCCTGGTCCTGGCGGCGGCGGGCTTCGGGCTGCTCCTGGCCCGCCTGGCGGCCCGCCACCCCGGCCCCCTGGCCGGCGCCCTGCTGTTCCTGGCCGGCATCGGCCACGGCGTGGTCTGGCTGCAGGGCTCCGGCACCTCCCCCCCCCCTTCGGCCGGACCTGAGGCGGCGGACGCGACGACGGCGCAACGGCCGGACCTGGTCTTCCTCCTGGTGGACACCCTCCGTGCCGATCACCTGGGCTGCTACGGACACGAGGAGGACACCAGCCCGGTGCTGGACCGGCTCGCGGCCGAGGGCGTGCGCTGCGCCACGGCCATGGCCCAGGCCCCCTGGACCCGGGCCTCGGTGGCCTCCCTCTTCACCTCCCTCTATCCGGGCAGCCACGACACCAACTCCCTCTTCCAGCGCCTGCCCGCCGCCCTGCCCACCCTGGCCGAGGAGCTGCAGGCCGCCGGCTATCGCACGGCCGCCTTCTCGGCCAACGTCAACGTCTCCCCGACCTTCGGTTTCGACCAGGGTTTTGCGTCCTTCTGGCTCCACGACACGACCGCCCTGCTGCGCTTCACCGCCGCCGGGCGTCTCCGGGAGTGGCTGCGGGATCGCATCGGCGCCACGGCTCCCTTCGAGGGCCTGCACGGCAACGACGCCCGGACCGTCAACCAGGCGGTGTTCGCCTGGCTGGAACGGGTGACCGCGACCCGGGCCCGGGGCGACCGTCGGCCCCTGTTCCTGTACGTCCAGTACATCGATCCCCACTTCCCCTACTGGCCGCCGGAGTGGCTGCTGGACGGGCCAGCCCCCGACGCCGCCGCCCTCCATCGCCGGGCCCGCATCCCTCATGCTCCCCCCCCCTTCCCCTTCGGCCGCTGGCCGGAGCAGGAGACCGAGGTGGTGGCCGGACTGCAGCGGCTCTACGACGGCGAGATCCGCTTCGTGGACCGGGAGATCGGCCGCCTCCTGGACGAGCTGCAGGTGGCCGGGATCCTCGACCGGGCCCTGGTGGTGGTGACCAGCGATCACGGCGAGGAGTTCCTGGAGCACGGCCAGGCGGGCCACGGCCAATCCCTGTTCCAGGAGCTGCTGCACGTGCCCCTCATCCTCCGGGGCCCGGGGCTGCCCGCCGGTCGGGTGGTGACGCAGCCCGTGGAGCTGCTGGATCTCTATCCAACCCTGCTCCGGCGGGCTGGCCTGGAGCCTCCGCCCGGCATCCACGGCCGGGACCTCTCCCCCCTCCTGGAGGGGCGGGAGCTGCCGCCGCGACCGCTGCTGGCGGAGAAGCTGGCCTTCAGCCCCCTGGTGGGCATCCTGGACGGCCGCTGGAAGCTGATCCAGGTCCGCCACGAGGGTGAGGAACGCTGGCTCCTCTACGACATGGAGGCGGATCCGGGGGAGCAGGAGGAGCTCTCGGCCCGGGAGCCGGAGCTCCTGGGCCGGCTGCGCCGGGTGCTGGCGGCCGCCACGGCCCGGGCGGCAGCCCTGAAGCAGGCTGAGGCCGAACGGGTCGAGATCGATGCGGCCACCTACGAGACCCTGCGCAGCCTGGGCTACATCGGCGGGGGCTGAGCCCCTGGCCACCGCCGGCCGCCTGGGAGGTCGTGTATGCTGGGATCGACCGTTCCCTTACACCTGCAACCTTGCTCCATCCATGCGTCTCACCACCTGTCTCGCCCTGCTCACCCCCCTCTTCCTGGCAGCTCCCCTGTCCTCCCAGAACCTGATCCTGAACGGGGACTTCGAGAGCAACACCGCCAGCGGCTGCGACTTCAACCTGGCGAACACCACCTTCACCGGCATGATGGCCAACTGCGTCGGCTTCGGCACCGCCAACGAGATCGACATCATGCTGGGCGCCTGCGGCTACGGGTCCCCGCCCCAGAGCGGCACGACCAAGGTCGGGATCGCCTGCAAGTACCCCTACACGAGCGACGTCGATGCCTTCGGCATGGAGCTGTCCGCACCCCTCGTGTCCGGCGCCAGCTACCGCCTGGTCTTCTACGTCGAGGCAGAGCTGTACAGCTTCTCGCCGGACATCGGCAACGTCGAGATCGGCGTCTCCACGACCGGCTCCGCCTTCGGCACGCTGGTCCTCACCGGCACGCCCTCGGGCAGCGGCTGGACGCGGATCGAGGGCAGCTTCACCGCGCCCATGGCCGCCACCTGGCTGACCGTGCGCCAGCAGACCAGCACCGACTCCTGGAACCACGTGGACAACTTCGTCCTGGAGCCGGACTTCGCCCTGTCCAGCAGGGGCTCCTGCCCGGGCAGCATGACCTTCTCGGTGACCGGGGAGACACCGGGCGGCGACGTGGCCTTCGTCTACGGCTCGCCCGGCAGCTTCACCTGGACGGGTTCACCCTGCACCGGCACGACCCTGGACATCGCCAATCCGACCCTGGCCCAGCTCTCGACCGCCACCTCCCTGACTGCCAACGTGCCCGCCGCCGCCTGCCGCCGGATCCGCGTCCAGGCCGTGGACGTGTCCACCTGCAAGGTCAGCAACTTCGTCGACCTGTAGGCGGCGCCCGGCCGCGTCAATCCCCGTCCACGTAGCCGAGGGCCTCCAGGTCCGCCCGGGTGCCCTCGGCGACGTGGGCCTCCAGGGCCTGGAGGGCCACGGCCGCCAGCTCGTCCCGGCGCTGGAGCAGGTGCTGGTGGAGGCGCTCCAGGGCCCCCTGGAGCACTTCCACCGGCCGCTTCTCGGCCCGGTCCTCCGCCAGCC
>CAYMFV010000324.1:0-3976 GCA_964389745.1 uncultured Planctomycetales bacterium
ACTCCTCGAGGATCTCGGCCGGCGGCCGGCTCGCCACCCGGCCCCGGACGGCGGGCACGATGCAGAAGCTGCAGTTCAGGTCGCAGCCCCGCATGACCGCCACCTGGGCGCTGTGCCCGGCCAGGCGGCCGGCCAGGTCCCGGACCGGGGCATCCACCGGGGCCGGCGCCGGGCCCAGCTCCAGGACCCGCTCCTCGCCGCCGAGGACCCGGTCCACCAGGCTCGGGAGCGCCGGGAAGTGACGGGTGCCACAGACCAGGTCCACGTGGGGTTCCCGGGCGAAGAGCTCCCGGCCCTCCCGCTCGGCCATGCAGCCGACCACGCCGATGACCAGGTCCGGCTCCCGCTCCTTGCGCCGCTTCAGGGCCCCCAGGAGAGAATGGACCCGGTCCTCGGCGTGCTGGCGCACCGAGCAAGTGTGGAAGAGGAGCAGGGAGGCCTCCTCCGGGCCGGTGGCCTCCTGCCAGCCCCGGCGCCGGAAGGCGGCCCGGATCAGCTCGGCGTCGTAGGCGTTCATCTGGCAGCCGAAGACCCGCAGGTGGAAGCTGCGGCGCCGGCTGCCGGCGGTGGGGTGGACGGCGGCCGCGGCCTCAGTCATTCGTGACCGTGCGCAGCTCCTCCAGCTCCGCCCCGGGCCCGAGACCGATCCCCCCCCCCTGATCCCAGGGGTCGTAGCCCAGGCGCTCCATGATCTCGGCCCGGGTCAGGCGATGGGTGACCCCGTCGGCGGTCAGGTAGATGATCCCGGTCTTGTGGGTCAGGCCGGCGTCGGCCAGGATCACCACGTTGCCGTCGCCCTGGCGCATGCGCCGGCGCAGCTCCCGGTCGCCGCCGGAGTTGAAGCCGGCGTAGGTGGTGGTGCCCGGGCCGACGTTCTCCCAGTCGTCCAGGGCCGCGAACATCTCCTCCTGGTCCAGGTAGACGGTGCCCCAGCCCTCGGAGGGGCAGAAGAACATCTTGGCGTTGGACTCGGTGTGGTCCACCAGCTTGTCCTTCCAAAGACGCAGGAAGAAGCGCTGGCCCTCGTCCCGGGGGAGCTGGCCGTTGTGGTCCGTCCGATAGGCGGTCATGTACTGCCACACCCGGCGCATGTTCTGCTCGCAGGCGGTCATGTTGGCCCGGTCGATCCAGGTCGGGACGTTGACCACCAGGTAGGAGGCCAGGATCCCGATGATCATCAGGACCACCAGGATCTCCAGGAGGGTGAAACCGGCGCGGCGGGCGGGAGGCATCCTCATCTCGTCATGTTCCCTGGGAGTAGTCGGTGGCGTAGGCCGCCTGTTCCGGGGTCAGGCGATCCAGGCCCACCCCCATGCTCTCCAGCTTGATCCGGGCGATCTCCTGGTCGAGCTCCTCCGGTAGCGTGTGCACGGCCTTCGGCAACGTCTTCCCCTCCCGGGCCAGCATCATCATGGCCTGGAACTGGTTGGCGAAGGACATGTCCATGACCTCGGAGGGGTGGCCCTCGGCGGCAGCCAGGTTGATGAGCCTGCCTCGGGCCAGGAGGTAGATGCGGCGGCCGTCCGGGAGGGTGTACTCCTCGCAGTTGGACCGCACCTCGCGCCTGGAGACCGCCAGGGCCTCCAGGTCCGGGATGTTGATCTCGCAGTCGTAGTGGCCGGTATTGCAGATGATGGCCCCGTCCCGCATGACCTCGAAGTGCCGGCGGACCAGGACATCCTTCATGCCGGTGGCGGTGATGAAGATGTCCCCCACCCGGGCGGCCTCGTCCATGGGCATCACCTGGTGGCCGTCGAGCAGCGCCTTGAGGGCGGCCGTGGGCCGGACCTCGGTGATGATCGTCCGGGAGCCGGCGCCCTTGGCGCGCATGGCGCAGCCCTTGCCGCAGTGTCCGTAGCCCGCGACCACGAAGTTCTTGCCGGCCAGGAGCACCGAGGTGGCCCGAAGGATGCCGTCCAGGCTCGACTGGCCGGTGCCGTAGACGTTGTCGAAGTCCCACTTGGTCTCGGCGTCGTTGACGGCGATCACCGGGTAGGCGAGCTTGCCGTCGGCGGCCATGGCCCGGAGGCGGTGGACGCCGGTGGTGGTCTCCTCGGAGCCGCCCAGGATGCCGGCGACCAGCTCCGGGAAGGAGCTGTGGACCCGGAAGATGAGGTCGGCGCCGTCGTCCAGGGTGAGGGTCGGTTCGTGGTCCAGGGTCCGGTCGATGGACCAGTAGAACTCCTCGACGCTCTGGCCGTGCCAGGCGTAGATGCGCACCCCCTCGGCGGCCAGGGCGGCGGCCACCGCGTCGTTCGTGGAGAGGGGGTTGCAGCCCGACCAGGCCACCTCGGCGCCAGCCGCCACCAGGGTGCGCACCAGGACAGCTGTCTCCTTGGTCACGTGCAGGCAGCCGGAGATGCGCTGGCCTCGGAGGGGCTGCTCCCGGCGGTAGCGCTCCCGGAGGGCCATGAGCACCGGCATGTGCTTCTCGGCCCAGTCGATGAGCAGGCGGCCCTCCTCGGCGAGGGCGGGGTCGGCGACTCGGGCGGGCGTCTCGGAGGTGGAGGTCACGGCGTCTGGTTTGCTTTCAGGCAGAGGCGGCGGTGCCGGCCAGGGACTGGAGCTCCTCGACCAGGTCGAGCTGCTCCCAGGGGAAGCCGTCCCGGCCGAAGTGGCCGTGGTAGGCGGTCTGGCGGTAGGTCCAGCCATCGGCCGTCCGGTGCCCGGCGGGGGCCAGGAGCTGGAGGCGGCCGATGATCCAGTCGGGCGTGAAGGGGTTGTGTCCCTCCCAGGCCTGCAGGTGGCGGAGGTGGCGGGCGATCTCCTCGTCCGGCAGCCGGCCGGTGCCGAAGGTCTCCACCCGGAGGGAGACCGGCTCGGCGACGCCGATGGCGTAGGCCAGCTGGATCTCGCAGCGCTCTGCCCAGCCGGCGGCGACCACGTTCTTGGCCACCCAGCGGGCGGCGTAGGCCGCCGAGCGGTCCACCTTGGTCGGGTCCTTGCCGGAGAAGGCGCCGCCGCCGTGGCGGGCGTAGCCCCCGTAGGTGTCGACGATGATCTTGCGGCCGGTGAGACCACTGTCCCCGTGGGGCCCGCCGACCACGAAGCGACCGGTGGGGTTGACCAGAAAACGGGTCTTGCCGTCGAGCATCCCCGCCGGCAGCACCGGGCGAATGATCTCCTCCACCACCGCCTCCCGGACATCCTCGATGTCCACGTCCGGCGTCGTCTGGGTGGAGAGGACCACGGTGTCCACCCGCACCGGCCGATGGTCCTCGTACTCGATCGAGACCTGGGACTTGGCGTCGGGCCGCAGCCAGGGGAGCTCCCCCTCCTGGCGCAGCTTCGCCTGGCGCTCCATGAGCCGGTGGGCCCAGTGGATGGGCGCCGGCATCATCGCCTCGGTCTCCCGGCAGGCGAAGCCGAACATCATGCCCTGGTCGCCGGCGCCATGCCCCTCCTCGTCGGCCGCCTTGTTCACGCCCTGGGCGATGTCCCCGCTCTGCTTGTTGATGGCCGCGAGCACCGCGCAGGAGTCGGCGTCGAAGCCCACCCCGGCCTCGGTGTAGCCGATCTTCTTGAGCACGCCCCGGACCAGCTCCTGGATGTCGACCCAGGCCTCGGTGGTGATCTCCCCGGCCACCACCACCAGGCCGGTGGCCACCAGGGTCTCACAGGCCACCCGCGAGACGGGATCCCGGCGCAGGCACGCGTCCAGGACCGTGTCGCTGATCTGGTCGGCCACCTTGTCCGGGTGGCCCATGGAGACCGATTCCGAGGTGAAGAGCTTCCGTTCCATGGGTTCGGGCGGGCGCGATCGGAGGGATCAGGGCAGCAGCCCGGCCTCCTCGAGGGCGGCCAGGGTGCGCTCGGTGGCACCCCTGCAGCCCGCCAGGCCCGCGGCCCCGGCCGCGCCCGCGGCGGCAGCCGCCGACGGGCCTTACCACCCGCCCACCAGCACCCCTCGCCCCGCGGGCCCCCGCCGTCCCCGACCCAGCCCCCCCTCCCCCCCGCCGCCCGGGCCCCCGCCCGG
>CAYMFV010000325.1:0-3973 GCA_964389745.1 uncultured Planctomycetales bacterium
CGGCCAGGAGGGCCGTCTGCCCTGGACGACGGTCCCGGGGGCCCGGGGTTACGCCCCTCCGGAACCTTCGCCTCCAGCAAGGGGGGCCAGTATCATCCCCCAGTCCATGTCGGCCATCACCGCGATCCACGGCCGGGAGATCCTCGACTCCCGCGGCCATCCCACGCTCGAGGCCGAGGTCCGCCTGGCCTCCGGGGCTTCCGCCCGGTCCGCCGTTCCAAGCGGCGCCTCCACGGGTGCCCACGAAGCCCTGGAACTCCGGGACGGCGAGGAGGCCCGCTACCAGGGCCGCGGCGTCCTCACCGCCGTGCGCAACGTCAACGAGATCCTCGGCCCCCGCCTCCAGGGCATGGAGGCCACCCAGCAGGAGGAGGTGGACCGGGCCCTCCTGGAACTGGACGGCACCGACAACAAGAGCGGCCTCGGTGCCAATGCCCTCCTGGCCATCTCCTTGGCCACCGCCCGGGCCGCCGCCACCGAGGCCGGTCTCCCCCTGTTTCGTTACCTGGGTGGCGCCCAGGCGAACCGGCTGCCGGTGCCGATGATGAACGTCATCAACGGCGGCGCCCACGCCGACAACAACCTGGACATCCAGGAGTTCATGGTCCAGCCCTGGGGCGCCCCGGACTTCGCCGAGGGCCTGCGCTGGTGCTCCGAGACCTACCACAGCCTCCGGGCCCTGCTTCGGGAACGAGGCCTCGCCACCAACATCGGCGACGAAGGCGGCTTCGCCCCGGACCTGCGCAACGCCGAGGAGGCCATCGAGATCCTCCTGGCCGCCATCGAGCGGACAGGTCTCAAGGCCGGCTCCCGGCACATGGCCCTGGCCATCGACGCCGCCGCCAGCGAGTTCCAGGCCGACGGCCGCTACCGTTTCGAGGGCCGGGAGCTGGATGCCGCGGGCATGGTCGACGTGTACCGGGAATGGTGCTCCCGCTATCCCATCGTCTCGGTGGAGGACGGTCTCGCCGAGGATGACTGGGAAGGCTGGGCGGCCCTCACCGACGCCCTGGGCGACGACATCCAGATCGTCGGCGACGACATCTTCGTCACCAACCCGGAACGTCTGCTCCGGGGCATCCGCGGCGGCCAGGCCAACGCCATCCTGGTCAAGGTGAACCAGATCGGCACGCTCACCGAGACCCTGCGCACAGTGGACATGGCCCGGGAGGCCAACTTCCGCTGCATCATCAGCCACCGTTCCGGGGAGACCGAGGACACGACCATCGCCGACCTGGCGGTGGCCGTGGGCGCCGGCCAGATCAAGACCGGGGCCCCCTGCCGGGGCGAGCGGGTGGCCAAGTACAACCAGCTGCTGCGTATCCAGGAGTGGCTGGGGCCGTCGGCCCGCTACGGCGAGGCTCTGCCCCTCTAGCCTCGCCTCCGGGGCCCCGCCCGGGCTAGGATGGCCCCCGGCCCGGCCCGCACCGCCCCGTGACCCGCCTGCACCGCCCGACCCGCCGCCTCGCCGTGGAGGCCCTCCTCTGGGCCGGGGTATTCCTGGCTGCCCTCTACGTCCTGGTACCGGCCTTCGTCGAGCGCCAGCAGGCCGCGGACCTGGAACGGCGGATGGAGGAGCGCCACCGCCGGGCGGAACAGGCCCTGGCCGAAGCGGCCCGGGACCTGGACGTCCTCCTGCACGATCCCGAGACCGACGAGAAACTCCGCGAACGCCAGTTCGTGCCCGAGCGTAGCCCTGTGCTGGCGACGCCCCTGGCCTCCTCCCCTTCCGGAACCCGATGACATCCGCAGAGCAGCCTGCCGACGTGGCCGCGGCCCGTCGTTTCGCCCAAGCCTTCTCCGAGCTCAAGGAGGAGGTGGCCCGGGTGATCGTGGGCCAGGAGCCCGTGGTCGAAGAGCTGATGCTGGCCCTGGCCGCCCGGGGACACGCCATCCTCGTCGGCGTCCCCGGCCTGGCCAAGACCCTGCTCGTGGACACCGTGGCCCGGGCTTTGCGCCTGGACTTCCGGCGCATCCAGTTCACGCCGGACCTGATGCCCGCCGACATCACCGGCTCCGAGGTCTTGCACACCGACCGGGAGACCGGCGAGCGCAGCTTCCGCTTCGCCCCGGGGCCGGTCTTCGCCAACATCGTCCTGGCCGACGAGATCAACCGGACGCCGCCGAAGACCCAGGCCGCCCTCCTGGAGGCCATGCAGGAGCGCAAGGTGAGCGTCGGCGGCCGGCGCCACTCCCTGCCCGGGCCCTTCTTCGTCCTGGCCACCCAGAACCCCATCGAGCAGGAAGGCACCTACCCCCTGCCCGAGGCGGCCCTGGACCGCTTCCTGTTCCTGATCCGGGTGGACTACCCCTCCGCCGACGAGGAGAACGAGATCCTCCGGCGCACCACCACTGGCGGCGAGGCCGAGGTGTCTCCGATCCTGGACGGCCCGGAGCTCCTGGAGCTCCAGGCGCTGGTGCGCCGGGTGCCGGCAGCGGACTCCCTCCTGGACTACGCCGTGTCCCTGGTCCGGGCCAGCCGCCCTGTGGACCCCAGCGCCCCGGACTTCGTGCGCAAGTGGGTGACCTGGGGAGCCGGCCCCCGGGCCTCCCAGGGCCTGGTCCTGGCCGCCAAGGCCCGGGCCCTCCTCCAGGGCCGCTTCCACGCCGCCACCGAGGACGTCAGGATGGTGGCCGGCCCGGTCCTCCGCCATCGGGTCCTGGTGAACTTCGCCGCCGAGGCGGAGGGCGTGGACGCCGACGCCATCGTCCACCGCCTCCTGGAGGAGATCCCGCCGCACCCCAGCGCCCTGGACGGAGACCGTGCCGTCGGCGTCGGATCCTAGGCTGCTGGCCCGCCTGGCCCGGCTGGAGCTCCGGGCCCGCACCGCCGTGGAGGGCCTGGCCGGGGGCCGCCACGCCTCCCCGCTCCGGGGGGCGAGTTCCACCTTCGCCGAGCACCGGGAGTACGTCCCCGGCGACGACCTCCGCCACCTGGACTGGCGGGTCATGGCCCGGACGGAGCGGGACATCGTCCGGGAGTTCGAGGAGGAGACCGATCTCACCGCCTGGCTGGTTCTGGACGCCTCGGCCTCCATGCGCTTCGCCAGCCTGGAGTGGAGCAAGTGGGAGTACGCCACCTGGCTCGCCGGCGCCCTGGCCTGGCTCCTGGTCCGCCAGAACGACAACTCCGGGCTGGTGGCGGTGGCCGGCACGGACATCCTCCGCCACCTCCCCCCCCGCTCCGGAGAGCGGCACCGGCGCCAGCTCCTGGAGCTCCTGGCGGCCCTGGAGCCGACCGGCGACGGGGAGCCGGGAGCCGGCCTCGAGGAGGCCGCCGCCCTCCTGGACCGCCGGGGCCTGGTGGTCTGGATCAGCGACTGCCTGGGCGAGGTGGACCACGCCGTCCGGGCGGCCGCCCGCCTGCGCCGGGCGGGCCACGACCTGGTGGTGCTGCGGGTCCTGGACCCCCGGGAGATCGACTTCGCCTTCGATCGCACGACCCGCTTCGATCCCCTGGAGACCGGCGAGCGCCTGGTGGTCGAGCCCCGGGCCATCCGGGAGGCCTACCGGCAGGAGTACGAGGCCCACGCCAGCGAGCTCCGCCGGCGGCTCCGGGCCCTCGGCGCCGACTTCCGTCTGCTCGCCACCGACGGACCCCTGGAGGCCGGCCTGGTGGAGTTCCTGGCCAGGCGGGCTGCCCGCCTGCGCCGGAGGGGACGATGAGCTTCCTCCGTCCCGAGTTCCTCTGGGCCCTGCCCCTGGTGGCCGTCCCGGTCCTCATCCACCTCCTGAACCGGCGCCGCTACCGGGTGGTGGAGTTCGCCGCCATGGACTTCCTCCGCCGGGCCCTGAAGCGCACCCGGCGCCGCCTCCTCCTGGAGGACCTGCTCCTGCTCCTCCTCCGGACCCTGGCGGTCCTGGCCCTGATCCTCGCCCTGGCCCGGCCCGGGGCGGCGCCCGGGGGTCTGCTGACCGGCCGGGCGGCCCGGGGCGAGGTCCTGGTCCTGGACGCCAGCATGTCCATGGCCCT
>CAYMFV010000326.1:0-3954 GCA_964389745.1 uncultured Planctomycetales bacterium
CTCCTGGCCCTGGCCTGCCTGGCCCTGGCCTGCTACACCCACCGGGCGAACATCCGCCGGCTCCTGGCCGGGGAGGAGCCTCCCCTGGGAGGGGGGGGCGAGAGGAGGAAGGCCGATGGTTGAAGCGGCAGACGGGAAGGAACGCATCCTGGTCCTGGGCGACGGGGGCTGGGGCACCGCCCTGGCCCTGGCCCTGCACCGTGCCGGGCGCCGGGTCGCGGTGTGGAGCCACGAGCCCGAGTACGCCGCCGAGGTGGCCCGGACCCGGGAGAACCGGAAGTTCCTGCCCGGGGTGCCCATCCCCGGGGACATCCTCTGGACCGGGGACATGGCGGAGGCCCTGGCAGGAGTTGTCGAGTTCTACTCGGTGATTCCCACCCAGTTCCTCCGGGCCACCCTGACGCGCTTCGGGGAGCGGCTGGCGGGAATGCCCGCGGTGTCGGCCTCCAAGGGCCTGGAGGTGGAGACCCTCCGGCGGCCCAGCGAGATCGTGGCGGAGGTGAGCGGGGCCGCCACCGTCGCCGTCCTCTCGGGGCCCTCCCATGCCGAGGAGGTGGGCCGGGGCCTGGCCACCACGGTGGTGGCGGCAGCCGCCGACTTCGCCCACGCCTGCCGGGTCCAGGAGCGCCTGGCCAGCGAGACCCTCCGGGTCTACACCAGCGAGGACCCGGTGGGGGTGGAGCTGGGCGGGGCCCTCAAGAACATCATCGCCGTGGCCGCCGGCATCGCCGACGGCATCGGCCTCGGCGACAACGCCAAGGCCGCCCTGGTCTCCCGGGGCCTGGTGGAAATGGCCCGCTTCGGCGCCTGCCTGGGCGCCCACCGGGAGACTTTCTTCGGTCTATCTGGCGCCGGCGACTTGATGGTCACCTGCTACTCCCGCCATTCCCGGAACCGGTCCCTGGGAGAGCGCATCGGCCGGGGCGAGTGCCTGGCGGACATCCTCGCGGCCAGCGAGAAGGTGGCCGAAGGGGTCTGGACCTGCAAGGCGGTGCACGTCGCCGCTGGCCGGCTGGGCGTGGAGATGCCGATCACAAGCCAGCTCCACGCCATCCTCTTCGAGGAGCGGGAGCCCCGGGACGCCGTCCGCGAGCTGATGCTCCGCCCGCCGCGGCCGGAGCACGATGCCGCCGGCCGGGGCGCCTAGAATCCGCCACCTCCCCGCCATGGCCGCCGCACCCGATCCCTACCAGCCGCCCGTTCCCCGCCGGCTCCCGCCCGGCTTCCGGGCCGTGGGCTGGAGCCGGCTCGAGCCTCTCTACGCCGAGCTCCTGGCCCGACCCCTGGACGCGCCCGCCGCCCTGGAGGAGTGGCTCCTGGACTGGAGCGAGGTGGACGCCGCGGTGACCGCGGAGGCCGCCCGGCGGCAGGTGGCCAACGCCCGGGACACCGGCGACCGGGAGGCCGAGCGCCACCACCTCGAGTTCCAGGAGGAGGTCCTGCCCCGGGTCAAGGAGGTGGGCGACCGTCTCGACCGGCGTTACCTGGAGTGCCCGGCCCGGCGGGCGCTGGACCGGCGCCGCTGGGAGGTCTTCGACCGGGACACCGCCCTGGCCGTGGAGCTCTTCCGGGCCGAGAACCTGCCCCTGGAGGTGGAGGAGGAGCGGCAGGCCATCGCCTACTTCCGGGTCACCGGCGCCATGACGGTGGAGTACCGGGGCCGGACCTGGACCCTGCCTGCCCTGGGGCCCCTCCACGAGGACCCGGACCGGGCCGTCCGGGAGGAGGTCTGGCGTCTGGCCGCTGCCCGGCGCCTCCAGGACCAGGATGCCCTCGAGGAGTGCTTCGAGGCCCTCCTCGATCTCCGGGTGCGCATGGCCCGGAACGCCGGCTTCGCCAACTACCGGGACTTCCAGCACCGGCGCAGCGGCCGCCACGACTACACCCCGGCGGACTGCCTGGCCCTGCACGAGGCCATCCGCCGGCACGTACTGCCTGTCCTGGCAGTCATGCGGGAGGAGCGGCGCCGGCGCCTGGGGCTGGCCGCCCTCCGGCCCTGGGACCTGGCGGTGGACCCCTCCGGCCGGCCGCCCTTCGAGCCCTTCCAGGACCAGGCCGGGCAGGTGGCCCTGGCGGCGGCGGTCCTGGAGCGGGTGGACCCGGCCATCGCCCGGGACCTTCGCTGGCTCGAGGAGCGGGGCCACCTGGACCTGGAGACCCGGCCGGACAAGCAGCCCGGGGGCTTCCAGACCACCTTCGAGGACGTGCGCCTGCCCTTCATCTTCGCCAACTCGGGGACCACCCAGGGGGACCTGGAGACCCTCGTGCACGAGGCCGGCCACGCCTTCCACACCCTGCGCTGCCGGGAGCTCGAGCCCCTGGCCTACCGGGATGCGCCCCTGGAGTTCGCCGAGGTCGCCTCGATGGGCCTGGAGGCCCTGGCCACGGAGCACTGGCACGAGGTCCATCCCCCCGGGGAGGCGGCCCGGGCGGTGCGGGACGCCCTGGAGGACGTGGTCGCCGGTCTGCCCTGGATCGCCCTGGTGGACGCCTTCCAGCACCGGCTCTACCTGGAGCCCGATCTCGGCCGCCAGGGCCGCCGGGCCCTGTGGGTGGAGCTGGCGGCGAGCTTCCTCCCCGGGGTGGAGTGGCGGGGCCTGGAGGAGGAGCGGGCCTGCGGCTGGCACGGCCAGCTGCACATCTTCGAGGCGCCCTTCTACTACGTGGAGTACGCCCTGGCCCAGATCGGCGCCCTGCAGCTCTGGTTCCGCTACCGGCAGGATCCTGGTGCCGCCCTGGCCGCGTGGCGGGCGGCCCTGGCCCTGGGCGGTTCCCGGCCCCTGCCGGAGCTCTACGCCGCTGCCGGCCTGCGCTTCGACCCCCGGGGCGAGACCCTGGCCGAGCTCATGCCCCGGCTGCTGGAGGCCTGGCGGGAGGTCCTGGCACGGGAGGCCGAGGCGGCATGAGCACCTGGCTGGTTGGGGACATCCACGGCTGCGCCGAGGAGCTGGGCCGGCTCCTGGAGAAGATCCGTCCCGGTCCCGGGGACCGGGTGGTGAGCCTCGGCGACCTCTACCACCGGGGGCCCGATCCCCACGGCGTCCGGGATCTCCTGGCCGGCCTGCCCTGCCAGGTGGACGTGGTCCTGGGCAACCACGAGCGGGTCCTCCTGCGCCGGGCCCGGATCGCCGGCCGGCGGGCCGACGGCAGCGACGGGGGCCGGCTGCCCCCGGGGCTGGGCCCCCTGGACGCCGACCTCCTCCGGGGCGACGGCGGGACCCCCATCCGCAACGTCGACCCGGAGCGGGGGGCCGAGCTCCTCGCCTTCCTGGAGGGCCGGCCCTACTACCTGAGGGGGGAGCTCCAGGGCAGGTCCTGGTGGGCGGTCCACGCCGGCGTGCCTCCGGGCCGGCGGCCGGATCGCTGCGACCCCGAGGAGCTGGTGCGCCTGCGCCGGCTCCAGGGCCTGCCGGGAGCACCCTACTGGTACGAGGTGCATCGGGGGCCGGACCTGGTGGTCTTCGGACACACGCCCTCCCGCATCCCCCGGACCCGCTTCCAGGGCGAGTCCCTGGTGGCCCTGGGTCTGGACACCGGCTGCGTCTATGGGGGCAGCCTCACGGCCTGGCTGCTGGAGGAGGAGAAGGTCGTGTCGGTGCCGGCCGCCCGGGACTGGACGGCCCGGGCCGGCTAGGCTGGACGGCGGTGCGGCGTCTCGCCATCGCCTGCCTGGCCCTCGCCCTGGTGGTCCTCTGCCTGTGGCTGGTCCGACCGGGCGTGGCGCCCCGTGCCGGGCCGGGCCCGGCGGCGGCCGGAGGGGGGGGGGGGGGGGCCATCCACCCGTCTCCCGCCGAGGTCGCGACAGGGGGGGGGCGCCAGGGGCGTGGCGCCGGCCCGGCCGAGACGGCCGGCGGCGCGGGGGCGGCGGCGCGGCCGGCGCCCGGGGGGCCCCGCGGCCCGGGCCCTGCGGCTGCCGACGAGCGCGATCTGCCGCCGTCCCAGCAGACCGGGATC
>CAYMFV010000327.1:0-3937 GCA_964389745.1 uncultured Planctomycetales bacterium
TCCGACCTCCGTCGGCAGCTCGATCGTACCCTGCCGCCGAGTTGCGGCATCGGCGCGACCTCGGTGGTCCACTCGGCGCTGCGCCGGGCGGTGGCGAAGCGTCACGCCCTGCCGCGCCCGTTCATGGAACTGAAGGCCTACGTCTTCCGCATCGCCCAGCGGGTGCGTGGTGAGAAGCTGCGCGCGGGGAGGGCGAAGAAGCGGCAGCCCGCGGGCGGCAGGGTGATGCCGATGGGCGAGCGAGACCCGGCCAGGGTGGAAGATCCGGAGACGGCCTTCGTGTGGGAGGCGGTCGAACAGCTCCCGCCCAATCAGCGGCGCCTCATCCGTGCCCTGTACCTCGAGCGGCTGGACTACGGCGAGTACGGCGCCCGTCACGGGCTGACGCCGCGGCAGGTCGGTCTTGAGCACAAGCGGGCGCTGGAAGCCCTCCACCGGCGGCTGGCCCCACCAGGCGGGGATCCTTGAGGAATCGTGGATGCGCACGCCGCGGTCCGCCATTGATGCTGGCAAGGGGCCTCCGTGGCCCGACATGGCGATGGTTCGCAGCGAGGATACCGACCCGGCGCCCGGCACACCCATGGACGAGGCCGTCCGGGCGACCCACGAGCTGCTGCAGGCCGCCGCTGGCAGAGGAGGGGAGAGCGCCCCGGAGCCGCCTGGGGGCACCAGCGCTCCCCTGCCGGAGAGCGGCACGATCCTGGCCGGGCGCTACCAGGTCGGGGCGCTTCTCGGCTCGGGAGGCATGGGGCTGGTCTTCACCGGGCGCGACCTGCAGACCGGGGCGGACATCGTGCTCAAGACGCCGCACCCGGGTTGCAGCCACGAGGTGCTGCGCCGCTTCATCCGCGAGGCCAACCTGCGCTTCCCCCCGCATCCCGCCCTGGCCTCGATACGTCGCCGTCTCGCGGTACGCGGACGCCCCTGGCTCGTGCAGGAGCGGATCCCGGGGCGGAGCCTCGCCGCCATCCTGCAGGCGCGCCTGCAGGGGGAGCGGCCGTCCGGCGGGGCCGAGGAGCCCTGGTTCGACCCGGAGCAGGCCCTGCACACCGCCGTGCGCGGCATGGCCTGCGTGGCCCGCGGCGTCGCGCTGCTCCACGAGTACGGCATCTTGCACCGGGATCTCAAGCCCGGCAACCTCGTCCTGCACCCATCCGGCCGCGTGGTGCTTGTGGACTTCGGCCTGGCCGCGGGTCCGGCCGCGGACGAGCTGACGCGCCGCGGCCAGGTGCTGGGCAGCACGGCCTACATGGCTCCCGAGCAGGCGCGGGGGCGACGGGCGGACGAACGCGCCGACCTCTACGCCCTGGGCGCAACCCTATGGCACCTGCTCACCGGCGAACTCCCCGCGGACTCCTCCCAGGCGCCACGGTTGTGGGGGAGCCCGCGACCGGTGCCTGCGGCCTTGCTCGAGATCCTGCGCCGGGCGCTGGAGCCCCAGCGGCGCTTCCGCTATCGCAGCGCCCGGGCGCTGGCCGAGGACCTGGAGGCGTGGCTGTCGTCTCCGGGGGGGGGCAGGAGCACTTCGGTCACGACCCGGGCCAGGCGCTGGCTGACCCGCCGGCGCTTCGAGATCGCGGTAGGCCTGGCCGTGGTGGCCCTGGCCGCCAGCGGCTTCCTCGTGCGCGCCTGGTGGGAGGCCCGGGTCGAAGCCGCGTCCGCCCGGTGGACGGGCGCCTCCGGCCGCGCCGCAGCTGCCGGCGGCAGGGTCCAGGCGCTCGTGCAACGAAGCGCCGGGCCGGCGGGTCCCTCGCCGGAGGTGCTCCTCGAGGACCTGCAGCCCATCCTGGTCCTCGACCCCGAGATGAGCAGACCGGAGACACGCGAGGCCCGGCGCAACGCCCTCGAGCTGCTCCTGGCAATGGGCCAGCCGGAACAGGCGCGCCTTCTCGTCGAGAGCCTCGCTCCAGTCGGGCCCGACTGGGCGGACTTCGAGGACTTCCGGCTGCAGGCAGGAGTCCTGTCCGCCTGCGGGCGTTACGAGGAAGCTTCCCTCCTCCTGGCTCGAGCGGTCGGGCTCTGGCCGGGAACGGCACCTCTCGTGGAGCAGGTCCGGGACGTGCTGGCTCGCTTCGCCGCGGCACTGCCGGCGGAGCATCCGTGGCAGGGGACCATCCACGATGCGGCGGGGGAGCACCTTCCCATGTATGCCGACGTGGAAGGCGGCCTCCACGCATGGTGGCTGGGGGCCGAGGGCGCGCTGTCTTCACGGCGCATCAGCCCGGCGGGCAGCTTCCTCGATGCTCAGGCCTGGAGCGGGTGTCTCGTGCGCATCCAGGGGGAGCCGGCCGGCTATCTCCTTACCCGGCGGATCCTTTCTGGCCGGGACGAGGAGGAGGAGAGCGGGCTCTATTGGCAGTCGATGGACCCGACGGAGCAGCCGCGCCAGGTCTTCGCCATGCCTCCGGAACGCGGCATCCAGGACCCCCCAGGCCTGGCGGCGGCCGACCTGGACGGGGACGGGACAGACGAGGTGCTGGTTCCGTACGGGCACTCCTTCGCCAGCACCCTGCTCCTCCGTCGGGAGAGGGGAGGCTGGCGCGCTTCCTGGTTGCCGGTGGAGGGCAACGACGTCCAGGCCCTTGCTCTCGTCGGATCCGGCTCGGGAGCCGGCCGGATCTGGCTGGGGACCGCGTGGTGGAACCAGGCCAACCAGGGCTACCGCTTGCAGGTCATGGACTACGACCCCGTCGCGGGCAGCTTGCAGCGACGACTCTCCCTGCCGCTTGGCGCGCTCTTCCGGTGGCAGCCGCTGCGGGGCTGGCCGGCGCACTCGCTGGCCTCCTTCGCCTTTCTCGAGGACCCGCAGCTCTTCGGCACCCGCCACCGCTCGGCCCGTAGCGGCGAGCTCTGGCTCCTCGCCGAACACCCGGGCCACGGTCTCTGCCTGGATCGCCGCCTGTGGCGCACGCCTTCGCCCGTAGGTCTCGGCCAGACCAACATCGACGCGGGCGCGGCGGACCTCGACGCCAACGGACGCGACGAGATCTACTGGGCCTGGCGCTGGCGGACGGCCACCGGCGCGTCGGTCGCGGTGTCCGATGGGGAGGGTGGAACGCTCGTGCTGCCTCTCGAGAGTCACGAGGATGAATGGATTCGGGCGCTGCACTTCGGGGACGGCCCCAGGGATGTTCTCTTGCGGCGCAACGCGAAGGGCGAGACCTGGATCGTGGCCGGCGCGGCCGGGGTGGAGCCGCCGGCCGTGCCCAGGCTCCAGGGGGATGCTCCGGAGCGGATCCTCCTGGTGCGTGGGGAAGGGGCCGCGTGGGGGGGTGAGTTCCAGGTGCCGGAGGACTGGCGGCCTGGCCAGGCCGGAACGTGGGTGGACGGGGGCTTCCGGGTGGTGCGATCAGACTTCGACGCCGGCGGCTGGTTCGTGCTCGAGTCCGCCGAGGGGGGGACTGGCGATCCCCAGGAGGGCCTGGTCCTGGCATGTCAGGGGGGCGGCAGCTCCTTTCTGCACCTGGCGGGTCGCCTGGTGCGCGACCGCATCGGCTACCTGGACAGCGGCGACGCCCCGTACCACTGGTGCCTGGGAGCCTGGAACCGCCTCCGCGTCGGGCCCGATGCCACCGGCGAGACTCTGCTCATCACGCTGGAAAAGGAGGAGGCGGAGGACGACGCGTCGGCGTCGTCCCTGTCCGTCCGGATCGGCATCCGCCCGGTGCCAGGTCAGGTGCTGCGCTGGCGCTGGGCGCCCCTGCCGGTGCGCTTGGGCATGGAGGTCCGGGACCGCCAGGCCGTCCTCGCCCTGGAGTGGGCCGGCGACGGAGGCCGTCCGCCGGGCGGCTTCGCCCGCACGGACGTCATCCGCGCGACCGTGAGCCTGGGCGCGGCCCTGGAGGACGCCGCCCGGGCGGGCGATCGGGAGCGGTACGAGGAACTGCGCCAGGGCCTGCGCAAGCTGTGCCCCCTGCCCAGGGTCGCCACATCCTCC
>CAYMFV010000328.1:0-3916 GCA_964389745.1 uncultured Planctomycetales bacterium
GGGCCTGGCGGTAGGCCGCCTCGGCGGCGGCGATGCGCCGCTCACAGGAGCGCAGGCGCCAGCCCACCTCCAGGAAGCTCGGGTCCCCCGAGGCTTCGAGGATCTCCCGGTAGCCCTGGGCGGCGGCCACCACCTGGCCCTCCAGCTCGGCGGCCCGGGCTCCCAGGTAGCGCTGCCGGAGGCGCTCCCGCTCCAGGGCAAGACGGATCCGGGTCTCCCGCTCCTGGTAGCGGTCTCCGGCGTCTTCCCGGGCGGCGGTCAGGAGCCGCTCGGCCTCCTCGATCCGCCCGCCCCGGACCGCCATGTCCGCCTGGGAGAGCTCGTCCCGGGCCCGCATCCGGGCCTCGAGGGTCACGAGGAGACGCTGGACCTCCTCCCGGCCCGGCTCCAGGTTGTCGGCGTCCCGGAGGGCCAGCCAGGCCGGGCCGTCGAGGCCCTGGTCCAGGTAGAGGCGGGCCCGGCGGAGGGACTCCTCCGCCAGCTCGTGGGAGAGGCGCCGGAAGAGCTTGCCGGGCCGGGTGTCCTCGCCCCAGAAGCCGGTGGCGTGCTGGAAGGAGGTCCGGGCCCGGACCGTGTGGCCGCCGTCCAGCTCCTCCAGGCCCCGGTGGTAGTACATCCGCCCGAGGCGCTCGAGACCCGCCGCCCGCTCCTGGGCCAGGGCCAGCCCCTCCCGGGCCTCCCGGTTGTCCGGGTCCCAGGCCAGGGCGTGGAGATAGCGGTCGGCCGCCTCGGCGGGCTGGTCGTCGAAGAGGTCGCGGCCCTCGTCGGCCAGGTCCTGGGCCATCTCCCGCCGGGCCCGGAGCACCAGCTCCCGGGTCAGGGCCCCGCCCGGGTAGCGGGTCTCGATGTACTCCAGGGCCTCCAGGGCGGCCCCGGGCTCGGAGAGGTGCAGGAGGGTCCGGGCGCCCTCGGCGTAGAAGCGGTAGGTGGCGGCCTCCAGGCGCTTCTCGGCCTCCCGGCCGCCCCCGGCGGCCACCGCCTCGGCGTAGGCGTCCCGGGCCTGCTGGAAGTCCCCCACCTGGAAGAGGCGGTCCCCCTCGGCCAGGGACCCGGCGGAGCCCAGGGACTGGCAGGCCGGCAGGAGGCCGGCGAGGAGGAGGATGCGGGGCAGGGGCGACCGGCGGCGACGGCCCATGGCTGCATTGTGACGCCTCCGGGCCCCGGCGTCCGGCGCCAATTCCCGCCCGGTCCTCACGTGGCGAGCCGCTCCTGGGCCCACAGGGCCAGGGCGCCGAAGAGCAGGGCCGCCCCCTGGCCCCCCAGGAGGGGCGAGACCACGCCCCGGCCCCCCAGGTCCCGGAGGAGGAAGTCGGCCACGAAGTAGAGGGCGCTCAGGAGCAGGCCCATGGCGAAGCCCTCCAGGGAGGAGCGGCGCTCGAAGCGCAGGGCGAAGGGCAGCCCCAGGAGGAGGAGGATCAGGTGGACCCAGGGCTCGGCGAGGCGGGCCCGGATGAGGGTCGCCGCCCGGCGGTGGCCCGGGTCCCGGCGGTGCAGCTCCTCCAGGTCCCGGAGGGCCAGGAGGTCCGGGGAGGTGAGGCCGAACCAGGCCCGGAGGAGATCCCGGGGGCCGAACTCCGGGGCCTCCACCCGCGCCACCGGCTCGGTACCCCGGTCCACGGAGATGCGCCGGCCGTTCTCCAGGTCCCAGCCGTCTCCCTTCCAGGTGGCGGCGTCGGCCAGGATCAGCCGGTCCGGGACCGCCTCGCCCCCGGGGCGCCCCGGCTGGTAGAGCTCCAGGCCGAGGATGCGGCTCGGGCCGGTGGCCGCGCCGGCCCCCAGACCCTCCCCGGGAAGGAAGAGGCCGGCCCGCAGGGCCACCAGCCCCTGGCCCCGGACCCAGGCATCCTGGAGGACCCAGGCCCGCTGGTCGAAGAGGCGCCGCTCCAGGGCCTCCCGCTCCACCAGGATCCGGGGCAGGACGGTCTCCCGGAGGGCGGCCAGACCCATGCCGAGACCCAGGGCGGCGGCCAGGATGGGCAGGAAGGCCCGGCGGGAGGAGCGTCCGGCCGCGAGCATGGGCGTCCACTCCCGCCCGCGCATCAGGGCCAGGACGGTGCCGAGGCCAGCCAGGAGGCTCAGGTACGGCCCGAACATCACCAGCAGGAAGGGCAGGTTCGCCAGGTAGTAGCGAGCCGCCAGCAGGGTGACGTGGGGCTCGAAGGCAGCAGCCTGGCCCAGCTCGTCGGCCCGGGCGATGAGGTTGAAGACCGTGAACAGGCCCAGGATGGCACCGGCCACCACCAGCCAGTGGAGGAGGAAGACCCGGAGCACGTAGCGGTCCAGGCGGCTCATCACACCTCCCGGGGACCGAAGCGGGCCAGGCCGAGAACTGCCAGGAGGAGGCCGCCCACCGGCACCCAGGCGGCCGGGAGGGCGTCCAGGGCGCCGGTATGCTCCAGGTTGTCCCCCAGGTAGAGGAGCGGGAAGAACACCCCGAGGACCACCACCAGGGAGATGGCGAAGGCGGCCAGGACCCCGCCCCGGCGGACCTTCCAGCCCAGGAGCGCTCCGGCCACCGCCAGGGGCACCGCGGCCACGGCCAGGGCCAGGCGGCGCCACAGGGCGAAGCGGAAGCGGCCCCGGCGGCGCCGGAGCTCCTGGATCTCGGCATCCTTCCCCCCCCCCGCGGCGAGGGCAGGCAGCCGCTCCTCCATGTCGGCGAGGAGGCGGCGCAGCTCGCCGGAGCGGTAGTCGTCGGCCTTGCGGATCCTGGCCGGTCGGTCCAGTCCTTCCAGGGGCAGGGTCAGGAGCACGGTACCCGGGTTGCGCCAGGCCCAGGCCGAGCCGTCGGGGCGGACGTCGAAGGTGCGCAGGTCCTCCAGGACGAAGCGAAGGGCGCCCTCCTGGACCTCCATCCGGGCCCGCTCCGCCCGCAGGCGGACCCCCCCCTCGGGCGGCTCCCACTCGACCATGCCACCGGCGGCGCTCCCGGCCCCGGGGTCGCCGGGGAAGACGACCCGGCCGCTCCGGGGCTGGAGGACCAGGAGGACGTCCAGGAAGGTGCCCCGCCTGTCCCGCTCCCGCCACAGCAGGTGCAGGCCCTGGTAGTGGATCTCCGAGGCGCTGGGGTCGGGGTTCTCCAGGGCGGCGAAGCGAAGCCGGTAGGAAAGGCCCCGGAAGAGGGTGTACACGTCGGGCAGGACCATCGACCCGAATGGGTAGGTGATCGCCCCGACGGCCAGGCCGGCCAGGACGGCCGGGAGGAGGAGGCGCAGGGGCCGCACCCCGGCCGCCCGGGCGGCCCGAGCCTCGCCGTCCACCGCCATGCGGCCGTAGGTGAGGACCACCGCCACCTGGAGGCTCACCGGCAGCAGGTAGGGCAGGGTGTTGGCCACCGCCAGGGGGACCATCAGGGCGGGGATCCACAGGGGCGCCCCCATGCTCCGGGAGGCAGCCTGGACGGCGGCACCCAGGGTGACCAGGAAGACCAGGCCACCCAGGACCAGCAGGAGATGCAGGAGGATCTCCCGGAGGTAGGCCTTGTAGAGGAGCAAGACCGGCCCATTGTCGCCCTGCCCCAGGGGCAGGTGGAGAGGACTTCCCCTTCCTCCGGGCGTATCGTGGCGGGCCGTGCAGGCCCTCCTGGCCGCCAACCTCCGGCACGCCACCCTGGCGGGCCCCCCCCGTCATCCCCGGATCCGCCGGGCCCTGGCCCGGGCCCTGGCCGGGGAGTTCCGGCTGCTCCGCCTCTCGCCGGCCCGGACCGTCCTCCTCCTGCCGGCCACCGCCGAGGACCCTGCCCTGGTCCTGAAGGTCTGCCATCCGCGGCGCCGGGGCGAGGGCCTGCGCCGGCTCCTGGTCCCGGCCCCGGCCCTCCGGGAGGCCCGGAACCTCGCCGCCCTGGCGACCCGGCTACCGGCGCTGCCGGCCCCGGTGGCCGCCGAGCAGACCGCTCCGGCGGTGGGCTGGCTCCTCC
>CAYMFV010000329.1:0-3906 GCA_964389745.1 uncultured Planctomycetales bacterium
CAGATCACCAACGCCGAGACGCCCCGGGGCGAGACCGGGGACGGGCCCTTCGGCGTGCCCCTGGCCGGCGGCGGCGGCGGCGAGGGCGGCTTCCAGCAGAAGGAGTTCCTGGGCGGCGGCGACTACGCCCAGGGGCGGATGATGGCCGCGGGCGGCGCGGGGGGTACCTTCGCCCTGACTCCCAACGAGTCCATCCTCTGGAAGAAGTGGGCGGGCAAGGAGCGGCCGCCGGGCTTCGACAACATCGGCCCGGACCACGTCGAGACACGGCACCCCGAGTTCGATCCCAGCCTGGTCCTGGGCGGGGAGGACGGCATGCGGGGTTCCTCCTTCGAGTCCAACAAGGATCCCCTGGACAGCCGGCCGAGCGGCATCTTCGGGATGGAGGACGAGTCGGCGGACCGGACCACCTACGACGGCACGGACTCGGACCCGGGAAGCGCCATCACCTGGAAGAACGAGTACATCGACGCCCCCTTCGACGACCGCTTCGACAACTTCCCGGAGAACTCCTCCTTCTTCGCCGGGATGGCGCCGGAGGACATCTACGAGGTCTGGGCCAACGGCCACCCGGTCTTCGGGCCCGACCCGGGCCGCAGCAACGCCGGGCCCTTCCTGCAAGGGGACGCCCTGGGCACGGCCAACGACTTCTGGGGCCGGCGCCTGACGCCGGAAGGCGGGGTCATCGTCGGCGAGCTGCTCAGCCCCTGGGCCGGCTACGGCGGCGGCGCCAGCGGCGACTCCCAGGTCCTGCGGCGCCTGGAGTCCGGTGTCTACCTGCCCCTGGACAGCATCTTCCCCGACCGGCCCTGGAACGTCACTGGCGGGCCGAAGACCGACGTCTACCGCAAGGGCGCGCCCGGGGGCGGCGGCGGCGGGCAGCTCCTGATCATGGCCATCGGCGAGATCAAGCTGGGGGCGAACAGCAAGCTGTCCGCCAACGGTGGCATCGGCCACGGCGGCGAGTCGGTCATCTTCGACTACAACCAGGTGAGCGGTTCCGGCGGCGGCTCCGGCGGCCACCTGGTCATCCACAGCGCCACCGGCCTGGACCTCTCCGAGATCAACCTCTCCGAGGACCCGGGCACCGGGGACCCGGTGCCCCTGGACACCATCGTCCAGGCCCGGGGCGGCCGGCGGGGCTGGTGCTCGAGCATCGTCAACACCCGGGGGCAGAGTGGCGTTCGCGATGGCAACAGCGACTTCATGCTCGGCCGGGGGGGGGCAGGCGGCAACGGGGTCATCCAGATCCACGTGCCCGATCCCGGTACCGACATCAAGTGGCACCCCGATTGGGCGGTTCGCTTCGACATCTACATCCACGGCGGCATCGGCGGCACGCACCTGGACATCGATCGGGTCGAGGAGATCCTGGACCTGTACACCACGCCCCGGCCCTACGTGCTGATCCCCTTCTTCTCCTCGGGGTCCCAGATTGCCAGCACCTGGATCGACACCGGCCTGGCCTACCTGCGCAACCCGAACGGCGGCCCGGACGACGACTACCCGAAGTGGGCCAACAGCCTGCTCCAGTTCGATGGCATCGACCTGGCCGACGGCCAGGTCCTGAAGTCGGGCACCCGGGTGGCAGCCCTGCCGAACGTGGTCGAGGCGCCGGCGGCCAGTGCCTCCTTCCAGGCCTTCGAGGTGACGGTGACCGGGGCCGCGGCTCTGTTCGCGCCCCACTTCCTTCGCCATCCCCAGGTCCTGGTCGGCTACGACGTGCTGCCGAACCTGGCCGATCCGAACGTCACCTTTGAGATCGTCGCCGCCGAGTACGACCGGTCCCGGGACGTCATGACCCTGCACACCCGGAGCAGCGACGGGGCCATGACCGTCTTCGTCGGGGCGAGCTGGGCGGTGCGGCCCAAGTTCTTCCGCATCGCCACCTCCGGGGTGAAGGACTTCCTGCCGGCGTCCACCGAGGTCTTCCTGGAGTTCCAGGGGGCCGACGACCCCGACGACCCGGCCACCTACAAGCCGGAACCCGGGAACGTGGTCGCCTGGTCCTCGGACCTGTCCCTGCTCGAGGGCTGCCGCTTCCTGCGCTGGCGGATGACCTTCGACATCGACGCCCAGGACCAGGGGGTGGGCCTGACCAGCCCTCGGCCCGAGGTGGACTACCTGAAGATCCCCTTCGTCTGGTAGCCCTGACCGCGCCCGAGCCCGCGCTGGAGACGGTGGCCCGCCGCCTGGCCGCGGCCCAGCGGGTCACCGTGGTCACCGGCGCCGGCGTCTCGGCGGCCTCCGGGGTGCCCACCTTCCGGGGCGCGGGGGGGCTGTGGCGGGAGCACCGGGCCGAGGAGCTGGCCACCCCCGAGGCCTTCCGCCGGAATCCCTGCCTGGTCTGGGAGTTCTATGCCTGGCGCCGGGAGCGGGTGGCCGGCTGCCGGCCCAACCCCGCCCACGAGGTCCTGGCCCGCTGGAGCCGGCGGCTCCCGGGCTTCACCCTGGTCACGCAGAACGTGGACGGCCTGCACGAGGCCGCCGGCACCCGGGAGCTGCTGCGCCTGCACGGCTCCCTCTGGCAGCTCCGCTGCACCGCCGGCTGCCCGGCGTCACCGGCGGCGTGGGAGGACCGGCGGGTGCCCCTGCCCGAGCTGCCCCCCTCCTGCCCGCACTGCGGCGCCCTGGCCCGGCCGGCGGTGGTCTGGTTCGGCGAACCCCTGGACCCGGCCGTCCTGGCCGCCGCCGTCCGGGCCACGGCCTGCGACGTGCTGCTGGCCGCCGGCACCTCGGCGGTGGTCTGGCCGGCTGCCTCCCTGATCCCCGAGGCCGCCCGCCGGGGCGCCTTCACCGTCGAGCTCAACCCCGAGCCCTCGGCCATGGCCGGGGCGATGGACGCCGTCCTGGCCGGGCCGGCGGAGGAACTCCTGCCCGAGCTGGACCGGCGCCTCGCCCCTTGAAGGCGGCGCCGCCCTGCCCCAGGAGGGGGGCATGGGCACGGTCATGCTGGTCCTCCATCTCCTGGCTGCGGTGATCGTGGCCGGCGGCGTCCACTACCACGTGGTGGTCGCCCGCCGGGACCCGGAGCAGCTGCGCCGCTTCCGGCCGGTCCTCTGGCTTTCCCTCCTGGTGCTGGTGGCCAGCGGCGCCCACCTCCTCATGGCCGGCGGGGTCCTGGAGAGCGCCGCCGTGGGCCTGGTCATGCTCAAGCTGACCGTGGCCCTGGTGGCCATCCTCCTGGCCCTGGCCCTGACCCTGCCCTACCCGGCCCTGGCCCGTATCCAGGCCGGCGCCGCCGGGCCCGGCCTGCTCCTCGTCCTGCTCCTGGTGGTGGTGGGCATGGGCGCGGCCGTGGCCGCCCGGCACCTGGCGGCCTGATCCCGGGGGGGGCGGGCGTCAGGGGCGCACCCGGGCGCCGGCCCGGCTGTCGTCGAGGGGCCGATCGGCGTCGGTGTAGCGGGCGACGATCCAGGAGCCGGGTCCGGTCTGGAGGACGCCGTCGCCGGGGGCCGGTGGGCCCGGGGCGGTGGGCAGGCCGGCCAGGGGCCGGAGGAGGCCGGTGTCGGCGGCGGTCTCGCGCAGGGTGAGAGACTCGACGTCGCCGCTGCGCCAGTCCTCGAGGGTGACCTGGACGGTCTCGACCCGGCCCGGGTCCCGGTTCTCGTCCAGGTCGTCCACCTCGGGCCAGGCGGCCTCGCCGAGGCGGTAGCTGCTCCGGGGGGCGCCGCCGGCGTCGGTGAGGGTGACGCCGTGGAGGGCGTCGTACATGGCCAGCAGGTACTGCTCGCCGATGCGCCGCAGGGTGGTCTCGTTGCGGATGCCGAGATCGTACTCGGGGGTGTGGACGACCACGTCGAGCCAGTGGTAGAGCTCGACCCGGGCCATCCCGTTGACGCCGCCGTTCTCGTGCCAGTCCCAGACCAGGGGCTCCCAGGCGGTGTAGAGGATGGTGTCCTGGAC
>CAYMFV010000330.1:0-3897 GCA_964389745.1 uncultured Planctomycetales bacterium
CTTTTCGCTGACCTTCAGATTGGAAATGCTACTTTCAATGAACCTAATGGTTTGGCAGCCCAGGGAGTAGAGGTCCGCCCGGTGGTCCACCTCCCCGCCCCCGAGATTCTCGGGAGCCATGAAGTGCGGTGTGCCGCCGGCGGCCTCCCGGGTCACCAGGTCCCGGGTGGCCGCCAGACCCAGGTCGGCCAGCTTGACGTGGCCGCCGGCGCCGAGCATCAGGTTGGCGGGCTTGACGTCCCGGTGGACCAGGTGGTGCTCCTCGGCGTAGGCCAGGGCCCGGGCGCCGTCCCGGATGGCGGCCACCGCCTCCCGCCAGGGCAGGGGGCCGTCCGCCCGGAGGCGATCCTCCAGGGAGCCGCCCGGCACCAGCTCCATGCTGTAGAAGTAGTAGCCCTCCTCCTCGCCCACGTCGTAGACCTGGACCAGGTTGGGGTGGACCAGCCGGCCGGCGGCCACCGCCTCGCGCCGGAAGGAGGCTACCTTCATCGGATCCCTGGCCAGCTCCGGAGCCAGGACCTTCAAGGCCACGTCCCGGTCCAGGGTCTCCTGGAGGGCCCGGTACACAGCGCCGACGGCGCCCCGGCCGAGGAGCTCCCGGATGCGGTAGCCGCCCAGGGTCTGCCCGAGCAGAGGGTCAGTGCCCGGTGCCTCGCCTTCCAGACGGAGACGGCCGGAGGCTTCCGGGGTCTGGAAGGCGATGCCGCTTCCCGGCCGCAGCCTGGCGCGGCGGGCGGTACGGCCGCCGGCGTCCAGGACCAGCCCGTCCCGTCCCTCGACCAGCACCCGACCCTCGGCGTCCGGGGGATGGACGCTCAGGCCGGGCTGCTCCGGACCCAGCCGGGTGACCGGGTCGAGCCCCTCGCCGGTCCAGGCCAGGTACTGCACCCGGGCGCGCAAGGGAACTCCCCCTTGCGCGCTGGCGGTCTCCCATTGCAGGCGCAGCTTCACGATCCGGCGGCGTGCTCCCTTGCCCCGGGCGGCGGGAAGATGGCCCGGCCGACCCGGACCAGGGTAGCCCCCTCGGCGACGGCCAGCTCGAAGTCCCCGGTCATGCCCATGGAGAGCTCCAGCGGGTCGCGGAGGAGACCGGCCGCGGTCTGTTCTCCGGCCAGCTCCCGGAGGGAGGCGAAATGGCGGCGCAGGACCTCGGGGGAGGCGTCCTGGGGGCCGAGGGTCATCAATCCCAGGACCTCGAGCCGCTCCAGCCCGTGGACCTCCTCCAGGAGGCGGGCGAGGTCCTCCGGCCGGCAGCCGTAGCGCCCGTCCGCGGGGGTCAGGTTGACCTGGACCAGGATCGGCACCCGGGGCCGGTCGAGGGTGGCGGCGGCCCGGGCCACCCGGGTGGCCGTCCGCGCCTCGCCGATGGTGTGGAGGAGAAGAGCGGCGGCCACGGCCCGGCGCACCTTGTTGCCCTGGAGGGGGCCGATGGCGTGCCAGCGGGCTGCCGGCAGGATGGCCCGGTCCCGTTCCAGCCACTGGACCCGGTTGTGGGCGAAGTCCCGCTGGCCAGCCTCCCAGGCCGCTCGGAGTGCCTCCGGACCGGCGGTCTTGGCCACCGCCACCAGGCGCACGGCGCCGGGGTCCCGGCCGGCCCCGCGGGCGGCCGCAGCGATGCGCTCCCGGACGGCAGCCAGGTTCGCCGCGACCGCCTGCGCCTGCCTAGAATCTGCCCCCCCCGTCGCCGGCCCTCTGGGTACCGGCGTGGCATCCATCCCATCCTTCGATGTCACCCCTCGTCCTCCTCGTGATCCTGGCGGTCGTCCAGGGTCTGACGGAGTATCTTCCCATCTCCTCCTCGGGTCACCTGGTGCTGATCCGGGAGTTCTTCGGTGGGGACCTCCTGGCCGACGACGCCACGATCGAGGTGCTCCTGCACGTCGGCACCCTGCTGGCCGTCCTGGCTTTCTATCGCCGGGAGGTGCGGCGGTTGCTCCTGGGCGTGCTCGGCCGCAGTGGGGACGCTCCGGAGCAGCGGCGGCTCTTCCTGGCCCTGGTGGTGGGGCTCCTGCCCCTCCTCCTGCTCCTGCCGGCGAAGGACTGGCTCGAGGCGGAGCTCTACTCCGGCACCCTGGTTCCCTCCCTGGCCCTCCTGGTCACCGGCGGTCTCCTCTGGTTCAGCCGGCGCCTGCCCGCCGGTGCCCGGGATCTGGCCGGCATCGGCCTGGGAGCCGCCTTCCTGATCGGCTGCGCCCAGGCCGTGGCCATCGTCCCGGGCATCTCCCGGAGCGGCTCGACGATCGTCGCTGGCCTGGCCCTGGGGCTGACGGTGGACGGTGCCGCCGCCTTCTCCTTCCTGCTCTCCATGCCGGCGGTGGGCGCCGCCGCCTTCCTGAAGGCCCTGGAGGCCGGCCGGGGGGACGCCGCGGCGACCGGCGCCTCGCCGGCAGCGATGCTCCTGGCGGTGGCGCTCAGCGCCGTCGTCGGCTGGCTGGCCCTGGGCCTGTTGCTGTGGATCGCCCGTTCCCGGCGCCTGGCCTGGTTCGCTCCATACTGCTGGCTGGCTGGTGCCGCCGGCCTCGCCCTGACCCTCACCGGCTCCTGACAAGCCCCATGAAAACCGCACTCATCACCGGCCTCACCGGCCAGGACGGCTCCTACCTGGCCGAGCACCTCCTCGCCGAGGGCTACCGGGTGGTGGGGCTCCTCCGGCGGGCCTCCTCGCCCCGGCTGGAACGGGTCCAGCACCTCCTGGACCGGGTGGAGATCCTCCACGCCGACCTCCTCGACACCATGTCCCTGGTCCGGGCCCTGGACGAGGTCAAGCCCGACGAGGTCTACAACCTCGCCGCCCAGTCCTTCGTCCACGCCTCCTTCCACGAGCCCGTGCACACCGGCGAGGTGACCGCCCTGGGCGTCACCCGTCTCCTGGAGGCCCTGCGCAGCACCCTGCCCGAGGCTCGCTTCTACCAGGCCTCCTCCAGCGAGATGTTCGGCAAGGTGGCCGAGACGCCCCAGCGGGAGAGCACGCCCTTCCACCCCCGCTCGCCCTACGGGGTGGCCAAGGTCTACGGCCACTGGATCACCGTCAACTACCGGGAGAGCTTCGGCCTCTACGCCTGCTCGGGCATCCTCTTCAACCACGAGTCGCCTCGCCGGGGCCTGGAGTTCGTGACCCGGAAGATCAGCAACGGGGTGGCCCGCATCGTCTTCGGCGAGGCCGAGGAACTGGTGCTCGGCAACCTGGACGCCAGCCGGGACTGGGGCTTCGCCGGGGACTTTGTCCGGGCCATGCACCTCATGCTCCAGCAGGAGGAGGCCGAGGACTACGTGGTCGCCACCGGCGAGACGCACACGGTCCGGGAGTTCTGCCAGCATGCCTTCGCCCGGGTCGGACTGGACTGGCAGGACTTCGTGCGCACCGACCCGCGCTTCGAGCGGCCCGCCGAGGTGGACCTCCTCCTGGGGGATTCCGGCAAGGCCCGGGAGCAGCTCGGCTGGCGCCCGGAAGTGGACTTCCCCGGGCTGGTCGGGCTGATGGTGGACGCCGATCTGCGCCGCCGCCTGGAGCGGGGCGGGCGGCCGGTGCGCGGCACGCTTCCCGAGGAACTGGGCTAGGGGCCGGGCCATGACCGAATCCGCCGTCTGGGTCACCGGCGCCGACGGCTTCGTGGGTCGCTGGCTCCTGGCCGCCCTGGCTCGCCGGGGCCTGCCCGCAGCCGTGCTCCTGCAGCGCCTGGTGCCGCTGCCGGGAGACCCGCCGGCTGTGCCCCTGGAGCTGGAGGACCTGGCCCGGGCCCTGCCCGGGACCCCGGTCCCGGTCCTCACCGAGCTCCCCCCCCCCCCCAGGGCTCTACCTCCTGTCGCCCCCTGCCTCTCCGCCGGCCTCCGAGGCGGGGCCGGGCCCGGCCCGGGTGCTCAAGGTGGGCGGCCCGGCCCGGCCCCACCCGCCCGGTT
>CAYMFV010000331.1:0-3846 GCA_964389745.1 uncultured Planctomycetales bacterium
GCGACGCCCCGGGGCCCCTGGGGACCCACGTAGATGGTCTCGTGGGCCCAGCCGCCGTCCGCCTGGCGGACGAAACGGAGCAGCCGGCCGTCGTCCACCGTCACGTAGAGCACCAGGGGGGGGCCGGGCCGCAGGGCGAGACGGCCGAGACCGACGGTCTCCTGGTGGATGGTTCGCCACTCCGGCCCCCCCCCGGTCAGGCGCAGGAAGGCCAGGCGGCCGTTCCGGGACACGGTGGCAATGACCGGTGGTCCGGAGCCCTCGGCGGGCAGGACCAGGGCGTCGCGGATACGCCCGGGCAGCTCCTGGAGGAAGGTGGTCTCGAAGCGTCCGTCCGGGCCGGTGGGCGTCACCCGGTAGAGGGCACCCGGCCGGGTGAAGACCAGGAGCTCGGGGCCGGGCGAGGCCGCGTCCAGCTCCCCGGCCAGGACGGTGTGGATCTGCCGGCCGTCGAGGTGGGCGATGAGCCGGGCATCCAGGGCCGTGTGGGGATAGGGGACCACCTGGTAGAGGTTGCCCCGCTCGCTGCCCGTGTAGAGCTCGGCGCCGGGGATGCGGGGATCCACGTCCCCGTGGGCGAGACCGCCCAGCCAGCGGCCGTCGAAGACCGGCCGGAAGGGGGTCCACTTGCCGCTGTAGCCCACCAGGACGTGGAGCTGGCCCCGGTCGTCGCAGCCCACCACCTCGAGGGCGGCGAACTGGGGGAAGACGGGGAAGGCCCTGACCGTCCAGATGCCGGTCTCGCCGTTCTCCACCACCAGGGTGGCCCGCCAGTCGGCGGCCTCGGCGGGGAGCGGCACCTCGCCCTTGCTCGGGTCCCCGGCGGCGTCACCCGGAGGGGGGGCCATCGCCGGCCGCTGCAGGGTGCAGGCGAGGGGCAGGAGGAGCAGGGGGAGGACGGCGAGGCGGTCGGGGTGCATGGCAGATCTCACCAGCGGAGGGCCAGGGACACGGCAAAGTACGCCTGCCGGGGCGGGCCGGCAACCAGGCCGCCGCCGAAGAAGCCGCCCCGGGAGTGGACGTTCCAGTCCCGGTCGAAGAGGTTGGTGGCGCCCACCGCGACCTCCACGTCGGCCTGCTCGCCCAGGGCGAAGCGCCGGGCCACCCGGGCGTCCCACAGCGTCCAGGAGGGGTTGATGCCCAGGGTGCCGTCGGCGCTGGCCACGGTGGTGTTGGTCTCGTCAGCGAAGGATTCGCCGACGTAGACGCCGCCGAGGGAGAAGCTCCAGCCCGGATCCAGGTCGTAGCGGAAGCGCCAGCTCCCCTTGCGTTCCCAGGCGTAAGGGGTCTCGTTGCCCGCGTTCGGGCCCGAGCGCAGCTCCGAGTCCTGGAGGGTCAAGGCGCCGTAGAAGGAGAAGCCGTCCAGGACCGGCAGCAGCTCGCCGGCCTGCCACTCGAGGACGAGGTCGACGCCGTTGGCGACGATGCTCCCCAGGTTCTCGTAGAAGCCGGTGTAGAAGACGCCGAAGTCGTCGTACTCGGTGCGCCAGGCGGCCAGGGAGGCATGGATTCCAGACAGGTCCACGACCCGGGTGCCCAGCTCCTGGGAGCGGCCCTTCTCGAAGACCAGGCTGGCGCCGGGAGCCGTGAAGGCGTAGCCCCAGACCTGGGGCGCCCGGAAACCCTCGTTGTAGTTGGCGAAGACCGCCCAGTGGTCGGTGAAGGCGTAGGAGGCGCCGACCCCGGGCAGGAGGGCCGAGAACTCGTCCTCGAAGGTCCAGCCGGCCACCGCGTCGTTGCCGCCGGTGCTGGGGATCCACTCGCCTCGGACGCCGAGGACCAGGGTCAGGTCCGGCAGGGGCTCGAAGGTGTCGTCGACGTGGGCCGAGAGGGTCAGGGTGCGGAAGCTGGCGTCCTGGGTGAGGGTTCCCGGTCCGCCCGGGAAGGGCTCGCTGCGCATCTTCCAGGCGGGGATCCACTCCCGGAGGACCCGGACGCCGCCGTACAGGCTGTGCTCCATGCCCAGGAAGTCGGCCTCCTGCTGGACCCGGAAGCCCGCCGCCGAGAAGAAGCTCTCGTCGTCCCAGTCGGAGACGCTGGTCGCCGTGCCGAAGTGGGGCCGCCGGGCCCGGAGGTGGCGGCCGGTCTCCGAGGCGTAGGCGAAGGTCTCCAGCCAGCCGCTGCCGAAGACCTGGTGGTGGACCAGGTCGAGGAGGCCCCGGTAGCCGTCGAAACGGTTCCCGGGCCGGGCGTTGGCGAAGCGATCGGCGGCGAACTCGGCCTGGGTGAGGCCGCCGGGCGCCTGGTGCTCGTCCTCCATGTAGCTGAGAGAGGCCGCCAGCCAGTCGCCCTCGCCCAGGTCGAAGCGCAGCTTCAGGTTCAGGTCCTGTTGGTCGAAGCCGCCGTCACGCCGGTAGCCGTCGCCCCGGCGATCCACGTAGGTGAGGAGGATGCCGGTGCCATCCACCGTGCCGCCGGAGCGGAGCATGGTGCTGGAGTAGTCGAAGGAGCCCAGGGTGGAGCGCATCTCCAGCACGGGCTCGTCCGGGATCGGCCGGGTGATGAAGTTGAGGACGCCGCCGACGGTGTTGGGGGAGTAGCGCACGGCGTGCCCCCCCCGGATGTAGTCCATGGCGTACACCCGCTCGGTGGTGATGGGCAGGAAGGAGAAGGCGGTCCAGCCGTAGGGCAGGGCGCTGGCCGGCACGCCGTCCACCAGGATCTGGATGTACTCGGTCAGGCCATCGTCCGGGAGCCCGCGCATGGAGAAGCTCGGGGCCGCGGCCTCGCCGCCGTTGTAGGGCCGGGTGGACACCGCCGGCAGGTGCTGGACCAGGTCGTTCAGGTCCCGGGCGCCGGTGGCCCGGATGTCCTCGGGGCCGAAGACGTCCCGGGAGCCGATGCTGCGCAGGGGCACCTCCGGCACGCCGTCCTGCTGGCGGCGGCCGATGACCAGGATCTCCGGAAGCTCCGGGATGGCGGCCTTCTTCTCCTTCTTCTCCTTCTCCTCCTTCCCGGGCGGTGGCTCCTGGGCGGCCAGGGTGGGGGGGAGCAGGGCGAGGGCTAGAAGGGACAGACAGGGGGCGGGACGCATGGGCATTGGACTGCACCCGGGCAAACCCCATGCCATCGGTCCCCGAGGGTGCGCGCCGCCCGGCTCGTTACCGCCGGGTAACTACAACCCGTCCCGGAGCAGGCCGTAGACCCAGACGTTCCAGCCCAGGTTCTCGTGGACCGTGAACTCGGCGTGCTGGACGGCGCCCTCGTTGCTGTCGGTGAACATGCGGAAGGGCGGATAGACGTCCTTGGACGGCCAGAAGGCATCCTGTACGGCCAGGGAGTTGCCGAAGGTGCCCTGGGCGTGGCCGAAGATGGACAGGCCGGGGACCGGGTCGGGAATGCCGTCGGCCCAGGACTGGAGGTGCAGGGGGCGGCGGGGCGAGCGGGCGCCGGCGCCGGTGATCCAGCACATGCCCAGGGGGTTGACGCCGAGCTGGTAGTCCACCTGGGCCAGGGCCGCGTCCCGCCAGTCCGTGTGCGCCGGGTCCAGGAGCCAGCCCCGGAGGAGGTCCACGGCCGGCCAGAGGGAGGTGCCGGTCTCGTGCCAGAGCAGGGCGTAGCCCCGGCTGCGGGCGTTGCGGTAGCCCTGCAGGGCCGCCCGGTCGGCGGCCGCCTGGGCCCAGGCCCGGAGCCGGTCCCGGACGTCCTGGAGCACGGCCGGATCCTGCCCCCCCCCCGGGACGGTGGCGTAGGCCCAGGCGACGCCCTTGCAGAGGGGAGTCCAGGAGTCCTCCCGCAGGGGCCAGTGGTCCAGGAACTCCTGGTGGAAGGCGGCGTCGCCGGTGGCGGTCCACAGCTCGACGGCCGCCGCCGCCCGTGCCAGATGGCGCTGGTCCCGGGCCCCGG
>CAYMFV010000332.1:0-3842 GCA_964389745.1 uncultured Planctomycetales bacterium
ATCGCCCCCGGCCAGGAAGCACGCCGGCGGCGGGCCGCCGAGGCCGGCCAGGAAACGAGCCGCGAGGCCCTCCAGGGCGGCGGCCAGGGCGCCGGCGGTGCCGGCAGCCAGGGCGCTCCGGGTGTCGGCCGGGACGCCGGCCACCGGGGTCCGGCCGGGGGCGGGCAGGTGCGGGCAGCGTCGGGCCAGGGCCTCCTCCTGGGCGGCCAGGCCCGGGCCGATGGCTCCCCCCAGGAAGGTGCCATCGGCCGCCGCCAGGTCCAGGGTCCAGGCGCTGCCGAGATCCGCCACCAGCACCGGCCGGTCGGTCCCGGCCCGGAGCCAGGCGGCCCGGGCGGCCAGGACCCGGTCCGGGCCGGTGCCCCGGCTGGCCACGGGCCAGGGCCAGGGCGGTCCGGCCCGGCGGAGGCCGGCGTGGCCGGCCAGGACCCCGGCCTCGAGCCAGGCGGCCCAGCGGGGGTTGCTGCTGCAGAGGCGCACCTCCCGGGCCGCCCCTAGCAGGGGACGGAGGGCCGCCTGCAGGCAGCAGCGGCCGGCGGGATCGCCGGCTCCGGGGAGTTCCCAGGCGCCCAGGGGCTGGATTACGCCCCCCCCGGCGGCGGCCCGGGCCGCCTTCAGGCGCCGGTTGCCCAGGTCCAGGAGGAGGATGCCGGCAGCCACCGGCGGGGCTCAGGGCCGGCGCGGAAGCCGGTAGACCAGTTCCCGGACGTGGCCCCGGCGGTCCACCTGGATACGGAATGTGGTCACGCCCTGCTCCCCCTGGCGGCGCAGGTAGTCCAGGAGCTCCTTGCGGCTCCGGGCCGGATGGCCGTTGACCGCAAGGATGACGTCGTCCTCCTGGAGCCCCTGCCGGGCGAAGACCGAGTCCTGGCGGATCCGGGAGAGGCGCAGGCCCCGGATCTCGCCGGTGCCCGGATCCCGGACCGTCTCGGTGCGCACCGCCGCCACCACCTGCTCCTCGGACATGCGCTCGATGCTCGCCAGGTCGTCGGTGCCCACCTCGTAGGTCCGGCCGTCCCGGGTCCGGGTGCGTTGGGGCGGCGGCGGACCCGCCGCCCCGATCGCCAGGTCGCCGCCGGCGGCATCCCGCACCGTGCCGGTCTCCACCTCGAAGTCCCGGGGGCGAACGGTGAACTCCGAGTCCTCCTGCCCCCGGACCCGGAGGACGACGGCGTCCAGCCGGATCTCCACCACCTCCAGCTCGACCCCGGGCTTGCTCGGCAGGGTGAAGACATCGCCCTCCTGGTACAGGTCTCCCACCACCTTGAACTCGGAGCCCGCCGGCGGCTGCCAGTTGGCCGGTCGCAGGAAGGCGAAGGTGGTCACCTTGGACTCGGGCTGGAACTGGATGAAGGGCACATCCACGTCCTCGGGCCCCACCAGGGGCGGCGGCGCCACGGGACCGCCGGTGCTCTCCTCCGGCGCCACCTCCACCCGCCCGGTGATGTTGAGCTGGCCGACCACGTCGTACTCCACGTAGGGGCGCAGGTGGCCCTGCTCCGCCCCCTGGTCCGCCCGGGCGAAGGTGGCGGTCAGGGCCTTCAGGTCCGTGCGGGCGAGGAAGGCGTCCCGGTGGGTCCAGAAGTCGTAGAAGGTCCACCCGAAGTCCCCGAGGGAGCCCAGGCCCACCAGGACCAGGAGGAAGCGGAGGATCTTGTAGCTCACGGGACGCACGGGCGGCGACGGCCGCGGGCGCAGTCTCCCACGCCCCGGCCGCCCATGTCCAGGCTCAGTTGGGACGCTCCCCGCCGGCCGGCTCCTCCCCATCCTCGGGGCCCGGCGGCCGGCTGGCCGTCTGCAGGACCTCCAGGAGCACCCGGCGCAGCTCCTCCAGGCCCCGGCCGGTGAGGGCGGAGATGGCCACGCCGGGCTCCGGGGCAGCCGCCAGGAGGCGCCGTGCCTGCTCCTCGGCGGCGGCGTCCTCCACCTTGGTGGCCACCAGCACCCGGGGCCGGGCGGCCAGGGCCGGGCTGTAGCCCGCCAGCTCCTGGAGGACCGCCGCCCGGGCAGCCCCGGGGTCCTCGGCGCCGGCACTGCAGTCCACCAGGTGCAGGAGGACCCGGGTCCGCTCCACGTGCCGGAGGAAGCGGTGGCCCAGGCCCCGCCCCTGGGCGGCGCCAGCGATCAGGCCAGGGATGTCCGCCAGGACCAGCTCGGCCGGTTCCGCCCCCGTCCGCCAGATCCCGAGGCCCGGGTCGAGGGTGGTGAAGGGGTAGGCGGCCACCCGGGGCCGGGCCGCGGTCAACCGGCGCAGGAGGGTGCTCTTGCCGGCGTTGGGCAGGCCCACCAGGCCGGCGTCGGCCACGAGCTTGAGTTCAAGGAGGACCCGGCGCTCCTCCCCCGGCTGCCCCAGCTCCCGGTGCCGGGGAGCCTGGTCGGTGGCAGTGGCGAAGCGGGCGTTGCCCCGGCCCCCCCGGCCGCCCCGGGCCAGGACCAGCCGCGCCCCGGGCCGGTCCAGGTCGGCCAGGAGGTTGCCCCGCTCCAGATCACGGACCACGGTGCCCACCGGCACCTGCAGGATCACGTCCCGGCCCTTGCGCCCGTGGCGGTTGTTCCCCTCCCCGGGCGCTCCGTGCCCGGCCCGGACCTCCCGCCGCCGGGCCAGGGCGAAGAGGGAGCGCTCGTGGGGCGAGGCCACCAGGAGGACGCTGCCGCCGTCCCCGCCGTCGCCGCCGTCGGGACCGCCCCGGGGCCGGTACTTCTCCCGGTGGAAGGAGCAGCAGCCATCCCCCCCCCGCCCGCCCTGGACCAGGAGGACGGTCTCGTCCCGGAACATGCCCTCGGGCCGCATGGCACGCTGCCCCGGGGGGGTCGCCGGCGCCGGGGCCGACCGGCGGCCGGCTCAGCCCTGCGGGGCCTCCACCGAGACCCGGCGACGGGTGCCGAAGACCACCACTCCGTCCCGGAGGGCGAAGAGGGTGAAGTCCCGGCCAATGCCGACGCCCTGCCCCGGATGGAAGCGGGTCCCGCACTGGCGGACCAGGACCTCTCCGGCCCGGACGCGCTGGCCGCCGTAACGCTTCACACCCCGGAACTGGGGGTTGCTGTCGCGGCCGTTCTTGCTGCTGCCACCGCCCTTCTTGTGCGCCATGGTGCCTTCCCTCGTCGCGCCGCGGCCTATCCGCGGATCTCCTTCACCCGGATCCGGGTGTAGGTCTGCCGGTGGCCGATGCGGCGCCGGCTGTTCTTCCGCCGCCGGAAGTAGGCGACGTGGATCTTCTCGTCCTTCTCCTCGCCCAGGACCTCGGCGACCACCGCCGCCCCCGCCACCACCGGGGTGCCGACGGCGATGCTGCCGTCCTCCCGGCGCAGGAGGTGGACCTGGTCGAAGACGTACTCTCTGCCCGGCTCGGCACCGGGCAGCCGGTCCACCCAGAGTTCCTCGCCGGGGTGGAGGGCAAGATGGCGGGATCGGTCCTTGACGATGGCGTACATGCGGGAATCTCCCGGCTTCGGAGCGGCAGAGTGTAGCGGGGGTCGCTCCGGGTGGCAAGGGGTCAGGCGCCCTCGAGGACCGGATCCCCCGGCGCCACCTGGGGGTCGGCCACCAGCTCCACCGTCTGGCCGAGCTGCTCCAGGGAAACGGCCAGGGGGCCCTGGAGGACCTCCACCACCCCGGGATGGGCCCGGACCCGGGCCGGCCCGCCCAGGGCCCGGAGACGGCGCAGGACCCGGAGGGCCCCGGCGTGGAAGGCGGCCACTGTCCCCGTGCCCCCGCAGTGCCGGCAGACCAGCTCCCGGGCCGGCGGCAGGCCGGTGCCCTGGCGGCGCCGGGTCAGGGGCATGAGGCCGAAGGCGCCCAGACGGCCGGCCTTGAAGCGGGCCCGGTCCGCCTTCAGGGC
>CAYMFV010000333.1:0-3840 GCA_964389745.1 uncultured Planctomycetales bacterium
GGCCGGGACGACGGCAGCCGCGTGGCCGACGCCCGGGTCTTCCTCCTGCCGGCAGATCTGGGCGTGATCGGGAGCATCCTGGACGGCCTCCGCCGGGAACGGCGCCTGTCCTTCCTGGAGGAGACCGCGGTGCCGGGCGGCCAGGGGCGGACGGGACCCGACGGGGCCTGGCACATCGGACCGGTGGCCCCCGGCGAGTACCGGGTGCACGCCGTGGCTCCCGGCCTCCTGCCGGCGGCCCTGGCGGAGCCGGTCACCGTCCTGGCCGGAGAGACCGTCCGGGTCCGGGCCCTGGTCCTGCAACCGGGGCGGAGCCTCCAGGTCCGGGTGCTCCGGGCCGAGGACGCCGAGCCCCTGGCCGGCGCCCGGGTGCTCTTCCACTCCGGCCGCCCGGAGGACTCGCCTCTGACCCGGGTCCTGGGCTGGGAGGAACCGCCTGAGCCCGAGACCGGAGCCGACGGCACGGTCACCCTCCCGGACCTGGCGCCCGGCGCCGTGACCCTGCAGGTGGCGGCGGAGGGCCGGGGCACGGTCGAGGAGGTGGTCCAGGTGCCGGCCCAGGGCGAGGTGCCGGTGGCCGAGGTCCTGCTGGCGCCGGCCCTGGGCATCCGGGGCCGGGTCCTGGACCTGGCCACCCGACAGCCGGTGGCCGCGGCCCGGGTCCGACCCCGTCCGGCCGGCGGCGAGGGCTTTCTCGCCTCCTTCATGCCGCGGCAGGCCGCGGATCCCCTGGAGATCGAGACCGGCGAGGACGGCAGCTTTGCCCTCACCGGCCTGACGGCGGGCACCTGGGAGCTGGAGGTGACCGAGGACGCCCATGCCCCGGGCCAGGCCGGCCCCTTCGAGCTGGCTCCGGGCCTCCCCCCCCCCGAGGCGGAGATCCTCCTGGGCCAGGGTGCCGAGCTGCTGGTCCGGGTTCTGGACCAGGAGGGGCAGCCGGCGGCGAACCGGGTGGTCAGCGCCTTTGCCCCCCAGGCGGGTTACACCGAGGGCGGTAGCACCGACGCCCGGGGGGAGGTGCGCTTCCTTCACCTCACGCCCGGTACCTGGGTGGTCAACGCCGTGAACAGCCCCCTCCTGAAGCCCTCGGGCCAGGCCCTCCAGGGCGACCTCCTCGCGGGCCTGGAGATGGAATCCGAGACCGTCGTCCTGGAGGAAGGGGAGCGCGCCGAGCTGGTCCTCGGCGGCCCCCGGGAGTGGGGAAGTCTCTTCGGCTTCGTGACCCGGGGCGGCACCCCTGTTCCAGGCGTCCAGGTGCTTCTCTCCCAGGGCATGCGCTTCCGCAGCACCCGGACCGACGACAGTGGCCTCTACGAGTTCGAGGAGGTGCCCCCGGGCGACTCCATGCTCCTGGCGGGCCGCTTCCAGCTGGGGGGGGGAGCCGGCTACACGACCGTGGTGCACGTGCCCGCCGGCAGCGAGGTCCAGCGGGACGTGGAGCTGCCCGACACCGATCTTCGGGTGCGGGTGCTGGACGAGGCCGATGGCAGGCCCGTGGCCGGTGTCCCGGTGGTGCTCCGCCCCCGGCAGAGCAACCAGGGCGGTGGCATGCTCACCACCGACGGCCGGGGCGAGGTCCGCTTCACCTGGGTCGTGCCCGGCGACTACGTCCTGGTGGCCGGGCGGGCCGCCCTGCCCCTCTTCGGCCGGGACGAGCACGCCGCGGTGGTGGTGGACCCGCTGCACCTCCAGGAGGGCGTCGGCGAGCAGCTGGTGGAGCTCCGGGTGGGCCAGGGGGCTCGCCTGCGGGCGACGGTCCTGGACCCGGCGGGGCAACCGGTGGCCGACGCCAGCGTCTTCCTCCTGACCCCGGCGGGGCAGCCGGTGACCCTGATGTCCATGTCCGGCACCGCCGGCGACGGCAGCCTCGTCCTCGAAGGCCTGCCCGCCGGTCCCCACCGGGCCCTGGCCCGGCACCCGCGCCTGGGCACGATCGAGGCGCCGGTGCTCCTCCAGGCCGGAGAGACCACCGAGGTGACCCTCCAGCTCGAGCCGGGCACCATCCTCGCGGTGCTGCCCGTGGACGCCGAGGGTCGGCCGCTCAAGGGTGTCCAGGCGGTGGCCCTGGACGCCCGGGGCGCCCCCGTCTCCATCCTTGCGGGCGCCAGCCAGGCCATGGACCAGGCCTTCGCCTTCCTCTCGGGCCGGCCCCAGGAGCTCGGTCCCCTGGCCCCGGGCCACTACGTGATCCTCCTGCAGGCCCCGGGCGGCCCGGCGAGCCGCCACCCCGTGGAGGTCCCCGCCGGCGGCGGCCGCATGGAGCTGCCCCTGCGCCACGATCCCTGAACCGCCCCCTCCGCCGCCAGCAGCCCTCTTGAGCCTGCCCCCCCTCCAGGCCGCTCCCCCCCCCTTCCAGGGGGCCGGGGAGCTGTGCGCCCTGGGCAACGCCCTGTGCTGGGGCGTCGGCTCGGTGCTCTTCGCCCGGGCCTTTCGCAGGTACCGGCCCCGGGACGCGGCCCTGTACAAGAACGGGGTCTCCCTCCTGGTCCTGGGCCTCCTGGCCTTCCTGGCGGGCTCCGGGCTGGAGGGTGGCGCCGCCGGTCCCGGAGACCTGCCCTGGCTGCTCCTCTCGGGCTTCCTGGCCCTGGCCCTGGGCGACTGGCTGTTCTTCGTCGCCATGGACCACGTGGGCGTGAGCCGGACGGTGATCCTGGTCATGCTCACCCCGGTGAGCACGGCCGCCGCTGCCTGGGCCATCCTGGGCGAGACCCTGACCCCGTTGCAATGGGCCGGCGGCGCCCTGGTGGTGGCCGGTGGCATCCTGGCCGAGTCCCGGCGCCTGGAGGGGCGCCCCGGGGAGCTCCGGGGGGTCCTGGCGGCCCTGGGCGCCGTGGCGGCCTTCACCGCCGGCAACCTCACCACCCGCTGGGGCCTGGACACCACGGGCACCCTGACCGGGGCCGCCTGGCGCCTGGCCGGGGGCACCGCCGGCATGCTCCTCCTGGCCGGCCGTCCGGGCCGGGCCCTGGGCCGCCTCCGGCCCCTGGCCAGTGCCCACCGGGAGCTCCTGCCGGCGTCCCTGGTGGGAACCGCCGCCGGCCTGGCCCTCCTGGCCGGGGCCCTGCGCTGGGCGCCCCAGGGGGTGGCCACGGGCCACGGAGGGTCACCCGCGGGCAGGCCAGGGGACGCGCAGGGGCCGGCCGGACCCCGGCCAGGGCGGGCAGGGGGAGCACCCCGTGGCAGGGCGGTTCGCCCAGGGGCCGGCCGGGCAGATCGCGGTCGAGCAGGTCCCCCTCCACAAAGGGGAAGCCCGCCCGACCCTGCAGGGCAGCGAGGTTCCGCTCCTTGAGCCCGCGATCATAGAAGGGATCGAAGTTGTCCAACCCCACCACCTCGTGGCCGCGCTCGCAGAGCCGCTCCGCGGTGTGGGACCCGATGAACCCGGCGACGCCGGTGACCAGAACGCGCATGGTGCTAGATTGGGTATCGCACCTCTGCGCGCCGTGCAACACTGACCCCGCGTCCCCCTGTCCCCGATCCCCTTGCGCCCGCGGCCTGCGCCCCGGGGAAGTCCGCGGCTCGGGACGCCCTCCCGGGGCGATGCCCGCTGCCCCACAGGGGAAACGCAACGTCCTGGTCGGGCTGTTGGCGGCCTTGCGACCGCCTTGCCTGGCCCCCCCTATGGCCGCAGCGCGCCTTGCGCTATGCTGTGGCTCCTGGGCGCGTTGCGCGTTTGAGCATCGCGGAAGCCCGATGGGAGGAGGTCGCGCCATGAATGCACCAGGATCGGCGATGCGGACCACAGCCGCGGTGCGTGCGCTGCGGGCCCGGAGGCCTCTTTCGGAGGTCCTGAGGTAGGCGGCACTCCCTGGGCAGGCGGCCCTCCTCGGGGGCGCGGCC
>CAYMFV010000334.1:0-3832 GCA_964389745.1 uncultured Planctomycetales bacterium
GGCGTAGCGCGGGTTGAGCGCCTCCAGCGTGGCGGTCACCCGCTCTCGGGCCAGCCGCCGCTCCTCGGGGGGGGGCTGCTCCACGGTGAAACCGCCGTCCCGGCGCCAGGCCCGCCAGAGCAGGGTGCGGGGGGGGAAGAGCCAGCGCTTCCAGGGCACGGGGCCGACCACGTGACCGAAGAGGGCCTCGTCTTCGCGGCGCACCAGGCGGTAGCGGCCGGCTTCCTGCTCGTCCCGCCAGCCGGCGGGCAGGTCGGCCAGGTCCTGGATCTCGTCCAGGATGATGGCCCCGTCCCGCAGGGTAGGCCCCACCAGGTCGTGGCCCGACGCACGGAGCCGCTCCAGGAGGGTTGCCAGGCCCGCAAGGTCCAGGACGAGGGCCTCGGCCACGCCAGGGGTCTGCGCTCCGCTCTGCTCTTCCGCTGCTGCCATTGCCTCCTGCACCCGGCGGGCGCCTCCCACCTCCGCCCCCGACTGTATAAGCCCCGGCCCCGCAAGGGGATAGGGCAATCGGGCAGAATGATGCCCGGCTCCCGGAAGGGCCGCCCTTACAATCTCCGCCATGGCCTGGGGACGCCTGCGCAAGAAGAAGGACATGCCCGGCGGGCTGTGGAGCAAGTGCTCGGCCTGCGGCGCGATGATCTTCAACAAGGAGCTGGAGGCGAGTCTCCAGGTCTGTCCCGAGTGCGGCTTCCACCACGGCCTCACGGCCCGCCGCCGCATCGAGGTGACCGCGGACCCGGGCACCTTCCAGGAGTACTTCGCCGACCTCCGGCCCCGGGATCGCCTGGGCTTCGTGGACAAGGTCCCCTACGCCGAGAAGCTGCGCAAGGCCCAGGAGAAGACCGGCAACGCCGATGCCTGCCTGGTGGGAACCTGCAGCATCGAGGGCCTGGAGGTGGTCCTGGCCGTCCTGGACTTCGCCTTCATGGGCGGCTCCATGGGCGAGGTGGTGGGCGAGAAGGTGACCCGGGCGGCCGAGCTGGCCGGGGAGCGCGGCGTCCCCCTGGTCCTCTTCTCCGCTTCCGGTGGCGCCCGCATGCACGAGGGCGCCATCTCCCTGATGCAGATGGCCAAGACCTGCGCCGGCCTGCAGGCCTACCGGCAGGCGGGCGGCTTCTCCATCTCGGTGATGACCAACCCCACTACCGGCGGCGTCACCGCCTCCTTCGCCAGCGTCTGCGACATCCTGGCGGCGGAACCGGGGGCCCTGATCGGCTTCGCCGGCCCCCGGGTCATCCAGAACACCATCCGCCAGGAGCTGCCGAAGGGCTTCCAGCGCTCGGAGTTCCTCCTGGAGAAGGGGCAGCTCGACCTGATCATCCCCCGCCCGGAGATGCGCTCCACCCTGGCCCGGATCCTCGCCTACACGCCACACGGACGGCGGCGCCAGGCCACCGCCCGCTGAGGCGGGGCTGCCGGAGGGTCAGCGGGCGCCCTCGACGTCAGCCAGGTAGGTGCCGTTGAAGCCGTCGCCGGCGAAGGCCCCCGGGCAGGGCGTCGCGCCGTAGCCGAAGGTCCGCCGCGGAGTGTTCAGGAAGACGCCGTTCAGGAGCTTGCAGGTCGTGGCGCCGCTGGCACAGGTGTAGACCTCGACATCGCTCCGGTACTGGAGCCAGTCACCGCCATAGATCACCACCGTGCCGCCCACGTTGACGATGCCACAGCCGGCCCGTGACGAGGTCTGCCCGATGGTGAACAGGGGCCCGGCCAGGAAGGAGGCCGTGGCGGTGTCGTACACCTGCATCCAGGTATCGGTGAACAAACCGGTCATGTAGACGCGGCCATCCACCGGGTTGGGCTCATGGGTGATGGAGATGTTGAAGTCGGCCTGGACCATGGTCGGCCCGGGCGTGAAGGTGCCGGTGGCGACGTCGAAGATCCAGGACTCGGCGTGGGCGTAGAGCAGGTCGGCGCCGCCGCAGACGAGGATCTGGCCGCCGCCGAGGTTCGCGGCGCCGACGCCGAGCCGGGCGTAGGGCATGGGCGTGGGGTGGATGCTCCAGGTGTCGGCCACGGGGTCGTAGACCTGGACCGCGTCCACGGGCACGTCGCCGCTCTCGAGGCCGCCGAAGACATACACCAGGCCGCCGTCGAAAACGCAGGCGCCCATGATGTTGCTCACCGGCCGGGGCATGGCCACCACGCTCACGGACCACGTGTTCGTGGCCCGGTGCCAGCGCTCGACGTAGGCGGCCCGGAGGCCCGTGGCCGTCTCCCCGCCGATGAGCAGGAAATCCTTGTCGATGGTGACCGCACCACAGCGGCTGCGCTGCCAGCTCGGCGCCGTCAGGGTGTTCCAGCTCCAGCCCTGTCCCGGTCCCAGGAGACCACCGTTTCCGGACATGCCGGAAGCGGAGCCCTGGATGGCCACGTCGGAGAGGATGCCGGGCTGGTTGGAGTCGTAAGGCACCTGGCCGGCCGCGGGGACCAGGGGCAGGGCCAGGAGAGCCAGAAAGAGAAGCAGGAAGACAGGGCGAAACATGGGTGCTCCAGGTTTGTCGGAGGGGCAGGCCCCCCGCAATTCGACGAAGGTACCCAGCGGTGGGTTCCCTCCACGTGCAAAGTAGATCCGTCAGTCGACAGCCTAAGGGAAAGACCCTCGACTTTCCCAAATGGGTAACCGCGGCTAAGTAGGTTACCCGGCGGCAAGTCCCGCCCGCAACTGGCCGCAGGCGGCCGTGCTTTCCGCACCCACCGTGCGCCGCAGGGTGCAGGACGTGCCCTCCTCGTGGAGGACCTCCAGGAAGGCCCGGACCCGGGCCTGGGCCGGGACCTGGAAGGGCAGGTCCGGCACCGGGTTCCAGGCCAGGAGGCTGACGTGGGCGCGCCGGCCCCGGAGAGCCCGGGCGAGGGCCCGGGCATCGGCCCGGGAGTCGTTGACCCCGCCCAGGAGCACGTACTCCACCTGGTAGGAACGCCCCGTGGCCGCGACCCAGGCGTCGGCGGCCTCCAGGAGCTTCTCGGGCTCCACCCCGGCCTGGGTGGGGATGAGCTCGCCCCGGAGCTCCCGGTCCACGGCGTGCAGGGAGAGGGCCAGGGTGAGCTTGTGGCCCAGACCGGCCAGGCGGCGGATGGCGGCCGGGGGGCCGACGGTGCTCACCAGGATGGCCCGGGGGCCGATCCCGGCCTCGTCCCGGAGCACGGGCAGCACCCGGGCCAGGGCCCGGAGGTTGCCGGTGGGCTCCCCCGCCCCCATGAGGACCAGCCGGCGCACCGGGCCGTGGCGGCGCAGGTGGGCGAGCTGCTCCAGGAGCTCGTGGGCCCGGAGGTTGCGGCGCAGGCCGTCCAGGCCCGAGGCGCAGAAGCGACAGGCCATGGCGCAGCCCACCTGGGTGGAGAGGCAGGCCGAGGGGGCGCCGCTGCCCGGCAGGCGGACGCACTCCACGGTCTCGCCGTCCGCCAGGCGGAGGAGGTGCTTGTCGGCCCCGTCCGGGGCGGTGGCCCGGGCGACCCCCGTCAGGCTGGACCAGGTGTAGCGCTCCTCCAGGGCCGCCAGGAGCCCCCGGGGCAGGTGGTAGCCCCCGTGGCCCTCGCCCCCGGGCTCGCCCCCGGCCAGGAGCCGGCGCCGCAGGCGGTCGGCGTGCACCGGTGCCCCGCCGGCGGCCACCACCGCGGACCGGGCCTCGGCCAGGTCCAGGTCCAGGCACGGTCGGCGCGCGTCCCCCACCCGGTCGCTTCTAGACCCCGGGCGGGTCCGGGTGGGCCGGCCCCGCCCCCTCCCCGCCCCAGCCACCGCGCCGGAGGGTGCACCCCTCTCCTTCTGACACACCTTACCCTGCCGCGCGACAGGTCCGTGGCGGCCTCTCGCTCTCGCCGGCGGCAGTACACG
>CAYMFV010000335.1:0-3832 GCA_964389745.1 uncultured Planctomycetales bacterium
GGATCGTGCCATCCGCTCCGCCGAAGGCGACCAGGCGGCCGTCATGGCTGAAGGCCGCGGCCGTCGTGGCGGCGGGCCTCGCCACCTCCTCCAGGGCCTCCACGTCCCAGAGGACCACGGAGTCGCCCCCGATCGTCAGGAGGAGGCGGCTGCCTGGAGCCAGCCGCAGGCTCCGCAGCGGGCCCTGGCCGCAGTCGCAGACCCGCCGCTCGCCCGTCTCGAGCCTCGTCAGGACGAGCCGCCCGTCCTCGCCAGCGCTGACGACCCGGTCTCCCGGGAGGAAGGCGGCGTCCCCGACCCCGCCGTCATGGGAAGGCGCCGCGCCTGCCGGCCGGCGAGCCGCCGACAGGCGCCAGACCCGGACCTGGCCGGCATGGTCCCCGGTGGCCAGGATCCGCCCTCCCGGAGCGATCTCCACCGCCCGCACCTGGGAGGCATGGCCACGCAAGCGCATGCCGGTGTCCCTCGTCCAGGATTGCCAGATCTGCACGGGGCCCGCGTCCAGCACCAGGATGCGGGGTGCTCCGGACGCGGTTGCGAAGGAGGCCTCCGGGGCGCTGGTGCAGCGCGAGCCCACCTCCACCAGGTCCGCCGGCGACGCCGGCTGCTTCCCCATGTTCCCCTGGACGTGCCGGGTGAGACAGAGGATCGGTTCCAGGCCCGGATGCACGATTGGCCGGAGGACGTTGGCCGCCTGGAAGCGGAAGTCCTGGCAGATGGACTGCGTTTCCAGGTCCCAGGTCGCCATCCTGTCCCGGAACATGCCCAGGAAAACGTGCCGCCCATCCGGGAGGAAACCCGCCCAGCGAGGCCAGGCCTCCACCGGACCCAGGCGGGATACGACCTGCCCGGTCGAGACACTCCAGATACGCACCGTGTGATCCCGGGAGGCGGTCGCGACGCGCTCTCCGTCCTGGTCGAACTCCGCCGAGCCGACCAGGTCCATGTGGCCCTCCGGGCCGCCCAGGCGCCGCAGCAGCGTGCCATCCCCGGTGTCGTAGAGGAACGCAGACTGTCGCAGTCCGCCGGCCACCAGCAGCAGCTTCTTGCGGGGGTGGTAGCTCACGAGCCGCCCCAGCGGCGCGCTTCCCAAGGGGCCAACGTACCCGTCCAGGGCGTACAGCAGCGCGCCGCCGGGCAGGCTCCAGACGCGCACCCTTCCGTCCAGGCACGAGGTTGCAAGCTGGCTGCCATCGGGCGCGAAGGCGAGCCCCATGACCGGAGCAGGGTGGGGGAGGGTGGCCCGCAGTTCCCAGTCCTCCGTGTCCCAGACGTTCACCTTCCAGTCCTTCGCCGAGGTCGCGAGCTGCCGGCCGTCCGCGCTGAAGGCGAGGTCCAGGATCTCCCCGTCGTGCCCGAGGAGCGTCTGGATCTCGGCGCCCGCTGCAAGGGATTGCTCCCAGGCGAGCCCTTGCAGCCGCCGGGCCTCCAGCGTGTCCTCCAGCTCGCGCGCCTCGCTCGCCAGGACGAGGGCGGTGCCTGGTTCGCTATCCAGCACCCTGGCCGCGGCATCCAGGTAGCGGTGAAGGAGATCCGCCTGCTCCTGCTGGCCGCTTCGGCGGGATTCCAGGAGGGTGAGACCGCCCGCCAGTCCGGCCAGCACGCATCCTGTGAGTGCAAGGGACGCGCTGCGCGGGTGGCTGCGCGCCCAGCGCGCGAGACGGCGGCCGCGGCCGAGGGAAGGCGCAACCACCGCCTGGCCGCTGAGGAAACGGTTCAGGTCCGCCGCCAGCGCCGCAGCGCTCGCGTAGCGTCGCGCCGGGTTGCGCTCCATGCAGGCGAGGCAGATGCGTTCCAGCTCCCGCGGCATCGAGGCATCCACGGCACGCAGGGCCGGTGGCACGCCGTGCGCCACCTGCTCCAGGATGAGCGTGGTCGTGGCGCCCTCGTAGGGCCGCCTCCCGGCCAGCAGCTCGAAGAGGGTGACGCCCAGGGAGTAGATGTCGCTGGCCGGGGTCACGACGTGCGGGCCCTGGCGGACGTGCTCCGGCGACGCGTAGTGGGGGGTGCCCGCGAACTCGCCGCTCCGGGTCAGGGTGGGAGCGTCGGGGAGCCGCACCAGGCCGAAGTCGGTCAGCACCGCGTGGCCGTCCGGCCCGACCAGGATGTTCGCCGGCTTCAGGTCGCGGTGGATGACGCCCCGGTCGTGGGCGTGCTTGAGCGCTCCGGCGACCTCTGCGACGATCCTGCAGGCCGCCCGAACCCGCTCGTCCAGGTCTCCTTCGAGCCCGCGCAGGTGCTCGTCGGCGGGCAGACCCTCCACGAGATCCATGGCGTAGTACCAGCAGCTCGCCGTGTGCCCCCCCATGTGAACGCGCACGATGCCCCGGTGGTCGAGGCGGGAGATGACGCGGGCCTCCCGCTCGAAGCGGGCCAGCGCTTCGCTGCGCGTGGCCGGGTGCAGGGGAAGGACCTTCAGGGCCACACGGCGCGCCAGGGAGAGCTGCTCCGCCTCGAAGACGACTCCCATCCCGCCGCGGCCGATCTCGCGGAGGAGGCGGAAATCCCCCAGCACGTCCCCGGCGCCCGGGCCTCCAGACCGCTCCGGCGCGGTCCCCTGCCCGCTTTCCGGGCGACCGTCCCGCAGGGCGTCGGCGACGAAGAGGAAGTCCTCGATCTGCCGCCGCAGCTCCAGGCCGCAGCCAGGGTGCCTCGCGCAGAACTCCTCCGGGGAGGGCGCATCGCCCAGTAGCCACCGCTCCTGGAACTCTTCCAGGGCTCCCTCGAGGGAGTCCCAGGGGCCGCCGGCCTGGGAAGGAAGGCTCATGCGCAGGCGGTGTGGCTCAAGGCGCCGGGTGTGTCCCCGCGGCGCAGCGCGGCCACGGTCCTTGCCAGGCGGGCCAGGGCGCGCTTGTAGCGCTTGCGTGCGCCCTCGGGACTGCAATCCAGGGCCTCTCCGACCGCGGCGAACTCCAGGCCGTCCCAGTCCCGGAGCACGATGACCTTGCGATCGGCCGGGGACAGGAGCTCGATCCCGAGCCGGATCCAGCACTCCTTCTCCCTCTGGTCGGCGAGTCGGCTGGGCGTGCGGTGCGAGGGGGCGGATCCGAGCTGGAGGACGGAATCCGGGGGCAGGGGACGCTCGCGGGCGGCGTCGCGACGCCGGGCGGTGAACCAGCCGTGCCGGTCGCGGATGGTGTTCTCGACGATACGGACCATCAGGGCGCGGAACTTCGTGTCCTCGCGGACCTCGAAGCGGGGCCCGTAGCGCAGGAGCTCGGCGACGGCGTCCTGCACGAAGTCCATGGAATCCGCCTTCTTGCGCAGCTCCGGCCCCAGTCGCCTCCGCACCTGCTCCTGGATCCAAGGCAGGTGTCGCTGCAGAAGCTCGTCGAGCGCCTGGTTGTCCCCAGCACGCCAGCGGCGCAGCAGGGTAACGGAATCGGGACGCGTGATGGCCATAGAGAGCAAGCGAGTCTAGCACTTCCCGATCCAGTCCCTGGAAGCCAACCAGGCCTGGACACGGAACGCCGGTTATCTACTCCCGCGCCCCGGCCAACCCGGGACGGCGGGTGCCCTGGTGCACGACCAGCAGGCGCTGCAGCTCGGCAGGGATGCGCACCCGCAGGCGGGTCGCCGGGATCGCCAGGCGCAGGATGCCCGCCGGGTCGGCGAAGGCGACGAAGGCCCGTGCCCAGCCGCCAACGGTGCGCCGGTTCTCCTCGATCCAACCCTCGTGGTGGTGGCGGGCGATGGCGAGGCGACCGGGGAAGAGGGCCTCGAGGCGGGGGCGCAGGGGGGCGAGGGCGTCCTCGGACAGGGCCGCCGGCAGGACGAGGGTCAGACCTTCCCCGGGCTCCTCGGGCTCCAGGAGGTCGAGGAGCCGAGATGT
>CAYMFV010000336.1:0-3828 GCA_964389745.1 uncultured Planctomycetales bacterium
GGCGGGAGTCCCTACAGGGCGGGCGCGCCCGGCGCCCCGAGGGACGGGCGCCGGCCGGGGGGGGGTCCCGGGCGGCCGCCTGCCGCTTCCCGTTGCTGCTGCGCTACTGGTAGGGCAACGACGAGGGGTCGTGGCAGGTCCCGCAACTGTTGGTGTAGGGGATGGGCATGGCCTTGGCCGGCTGCACTCCGGCCACACCCGGGTTGTTCTTCCGCGGCACGTCGAAGACGTGGCTGCTGATGTCGTTGACGAAGTAGGTCAGGTCGTCGTCGGCAGAGGTCCCGGTGGGCGGACCCAGGAGGTAGCCGTACTCCCCGGCTCCCGTCTTCGCCGCCTTCGGCATGTGGCACTTCACGCAGGTGGCGCTGGCGGCCCCGTGACCCACACCCAGCTCCGCCAGGGTGTGCTCGAAGGTGGTGCCGATGTAGGGCGCGTGGCAGCGCATGCACAGCGGGCTGTCCGGCTCGTCCGGATCCTCCAACAGCATGAACTCGTGCCCGGTACCGCCGTGCATGTGGTGGCAATCCGAGCAGGCCAGCAACTCGTCGGGGTTCCGCCAGTGCATGGACTTCATCAGGTCGGGCCCCTGCTGGTGGTGCTTCTTCGAGTGCAGCCCGTCGGTCCAGAAGTGCGAGATCTTCGGACCGGGCCGTACCACGTAGTCCTGGAGGTACTCCGCCCGGCTGATGCCCGGGAGCGGGAACTCGTCGTCGGGGTTCAGCGGGTGGTCGTTCTTGACCGTCCCGTTCCCCTCCTGCCGGTCGTGGCAACGCATGCAGATCAGGTTCTCCCGACTCGGCGAGAGGATGTCGGGCGTGACGATGTAGCGGCCGCCGCCGTGGGCCACGTGGTCGGAACCCGGGCCGTGGCAGGTCTCGCAACCGGTGTTGAGGACGTTGAGGAGGCCGTCACCGTCGATGTCGTACTCGCCCTCAGGCAGCTCGACGGAATCACACAGGCGCTCCCCGGTCACCGCATCCACGTACTGGGTGTAGCCCGTGGCGTGGCAGCCCATGCAGTTGAGCTGGATGTTCTTGCCCGGATCAGGGTCCCGGATCAGGTCGTCGCTGACGTCGGTGGGTGTCCCGTTGTCGTCCACGTAGAAGTCCAGGTGGTAGTCCCGGAAGACCCGGCGAGTCCGATCCCAACGGCTCTCGTCCCCGGCGTGCTGGAACTGGAGGACCGGGTACAGGCCATTACGCCCCGGCCACTTGACCATGTAGCGCTGCTTGAACACCGCGCCGCCGTAGGTCAGGGCCACCTCCAGGTCCATGGGGCTGTTGGGATCCCCCGGTACCATCTGCGCCCGGCTGTAGATGCCGGTGTTGCCCACGTTGTCCAGGGTGATCATGTACTTGCCCGTGGCCGTGTCCCGCCACAGCCACAGGATGAAGGACAGCACGCCGCCGCTCGGCCGCGGGTCGGTGAGGCTGGTCTTGAACTTGTCGAAGCCCCGGTTCGGATCGAAGTCGTACAGGTAGACCGGGGTGCCCCCCGTGTAGTCGGCGGCATCCAGGAAGTAGGCCAGACCGTCGTCGATCTCGGGGTGGACACTCGGGTCCTGGAGCGGTCCGAACTCGCCCGGCACCTTGAAGCCCAGGCGGTGGGCCACCGTCTTCTCGGTGGCCTCGTCCGGGTGGCAGAGGAGGCAAGTCACCATGCCCACGTAGGTGGCCGAGGTGGACGGGGAGCTGGACAGCTTGATGGTCACGTTCCGTCCCCGCAGGCCGGCGGCGTCCACCGACTCCCGGCACCAGGAGCCACCGGGCAGGTGCTCGGTGTCCGCGGCGGCGGGCTGCACGAAGACGTAGTAGCGGCCGTCGGGGACCGTGGCGATGAGGAAGTTGCCAGCGGTGCCGGTGACGGCCCGCACGAAGGTGTTGCCCTGGTTCCGGACCAGGTCCTCCAGGGGCTCGTCGAAGGCCTCGGCGGCCCCGGAGAGCACGTTGTCGGCATTGATCGGGTTGGGACCGGACAGGAGGAAGGAGGGGATCAGGTAGACGGTGGCTCCGGCCACCGGATCACCCGTCGCCCCGAGCACGGTCCCCTGGAAGGAGAGCGGCACGGCGGTGCTGGCCGGGTTCTTCGAGTCCCGGAAGCAGCCGGGGGCCGCAAGGGTGGCAGCGAGCGTGATGGCGAGCAGACTCTGGAAGGGGCGTCGCATGTTCATGGTTGGCCGGGCCGGCCACGGCATTCGGGCCGGGTCAGCGGTGACACAGGTTGCAGTCCTGGCCGTTGTCGAAGTGAGTCAGCGGGAAGTGGCACGAACGGCAGTCCGCGGTCGGCCCCGGGTGCGGCGGGGCCGGGCGCCGCGGCGCCAGGCGGTGGCTCGGCGTGCCGGCATGGCAGACCGTGCAGCCATCGCTGGAGTCCAGGGGCAGGTGGCAGGTGGCGCAGTGGGCGCTGGTCCGCCCGCCCCAGATGGCGTTGTGGCTCACAGGCACGGTCTGCCGGTGGCAGCGCACGCAGGAGTCGTCCCGGTGGCAGATCTGGCAGCGGTCCCGGTCCAGGCTGGCTGCGAAGCCGTGGGCCCGGATCCGGAAGGGCTCCGTGTGGTCCGCCGGGGTCGTCGAGGTGTGGCAGGAGCGGCACTGGCTCTCCTTGTGGCAGAGGCTGCAGTCCTGGGATGGAGTGGCTGCCAGCTCGGCGAAGGGCGCCACCCGGCCGTGGATCCTCTCCCAGTCGTCCCGGTGGCTGTCGGGCTGCCACTGGGGACCGACGCCAGGGTGGCAGTCCTCGCAGGACTGGGCCGTCACGCCGAAGGAGGCGTGGCACTCCTGGCACTGCTGCATGTCCACGTGCCAGCCGGTGGAGACCGCCTCGCTCTCGGCCACCCCCGGGTGGCAGGTCGCGCAGTCGGCTCCGGAGTGGCGGGCGTGGGAGAAGGTGGTGGGTACCGCGGTGGCGGTGACCCGGGTCCAGGTGGGCTCCTCGTCCCCGGGCAGGATGAAGCCCTGGGGCGTCTGCTCCCGGGGCACCTCGGCGTCGGCCTCCTCGTCGTGGCAGAGGAAGCAGGTCTCGAGGTCGGGCATGCCGGCCCGGGCCTCCGTCTCCGCTCCCGGGTGGCAGTCCGTGCAGGCCAGCTCCGCCTCCATGTGGATGGCGTGCGGAAAGCTGGCGGGGCGCCCGGGCACGGTGGCCTCCTCCGGGCCGGCGGCGCCGGGGGCGAGCAGGGCACAGGCCCCCACCAACAGGCCCAGGGAGCCGGAGATCATCCACAGGTGGGCGGCGCGGCGCATCCTAGAACTCCACGGCGATTCCAAGGTCCAGGAGACGGTCCGTTCCGAACTGGGAACGGTCCTGGGCGATGCGGAGGCGGAAGTAGGTGGCCTCCGTCAGGCGCAGCCGGGCCCGGAAGTAGTACTGGCGATCGTTGACGTACTCCCGGCCGCTGAACCAGTCGAAGCGATAGAGCATGTAGTCCGTGCCCCCCTCCAGCCGGAGGCGCTCGGTCGGTTCCCAGGTCAGGCTGCCGCCGGTCGTGGTGATGTGCCCGGTATCGGACTCCCAGACGTCGGCGTGGAGGGCAGCGGAAAGGGTGTCCACGAAGAGGTCCCGGGCCCCCATCAGCACGTACCAGCGGCGGTACTCCCGGTTGAAGGCCCGCTCGTCCGCCAGGTTCTGCAGGGCGCGGAGCTGGTAGCCGGCATCGACGCTGAGGGTCCGGGTCAGGTCGTGCTGGACCCCGAGGCTGCCCATCCAGTAGGGCGCCACGTCCCCCAGAACCCCGGCCAGGGGCGAGAACTCGGTGGGCACCGCCTCGCCGTAGTCCTCCTGGTGGCGGACCCGGAGACGAACCCGCCAGTCGGCAGCCGGCGACGCCCAGTG
>CAYMFV010000337.1:0-3814 GCA_964389745.1 uncultured Planctomycetales bacterium
CCCGCACCCGGACCAGCAGGTCCGCCCGGAGGCCGGAGCCCGGGGTGGCGGCGGCCAGGTCCAGGGCCCGGGCCAGGGGGCGTTCCAGGCACTCCTGGAGGCGGCCCGCCGGGTCCGCGGCCCGGCCTCCCGGGAGGTGGAAGGGGTCGATGACGCCGGCCACGGCCTCCAGGCGGGCGAGACGGGGGCCGAGGGTGGCCAGCCAGTCCAGGGCCTCGTCGTCCTCGCCAGTGAAGCCGTCGGCCCGGAGGAGGACGATCTCGTCGCCGCCGAAGGCCCGGCGCAGGACCTGGAAGCCAGGGTCAGTCTCCTGGCCGTGGAGCCAGACGTCCAGGCGGTTGTCGCTGGGCCAGCCATTCGCCTGCCGGGCCGCGAAGGCAGTGGCGACCAGGAGGAGGACGAGGAGGAGCCAGGCCCGGAGGCGCATCTGGGAGAAGTGTACGGGCGGCAGGGGGGGCCGCCCGATCCTGCCTGGAGTGCTACCGTGCAGGCAGAGTGGGCACCTACGTCCTCATGCGGATCCTGGAATCCGCGCCGGAGCGCTACGACGCGGGGATGCGGTGGCTCACCCTGGGCGCCGTGGAGCGCTGCTACCGGGACCTGCTGGCGGCGATCCGGCCCGGGGACGAGGTCCTGGACGTGGGCTGCGGCAGCGGCGCCCTGGCCCTGGGGGCGGCCCGGCGGGGGGCCCGGGTCCGGGCCCTGGACCTGGAGCCGGAGATGCTCGCGGTGGCCCGCCAGCGGGCGGCGGCGGCGGGCCTCGACGACCGGGTGGAGTTCCTGGAGCGGGGCGTCGCCGAGCTGGACGCCGAGGCCAGCGCCAGCCGCGACGTGGTCACCTGCGGCCTCTGCCTGTCGGAGCTGGGCGGCGACGAGCGGGACTGGACCCTGCGCCATGCGGCCCGCATCCTGCGCCCGGGAGGCCGCCTGCTGGTGGCGGACGAGGTGGCCCCGTCCTCCCCCCCCCTGCGGCTGCTGGTGGCCGGCCTGCGCTTGCCCCTGGCTGCTGTCACCTGGGTGGTCACGGGCCGGGGCAGCCGGCCGGTCCCCGACCTGGAAGGCCTGGTCACCGGGCACGGCTTCACCATCCAGCGGCGCCGGTGCGCCCTCCTGGGGACCTTCCTGGCCCTCGAGGCCCGGCGCCCCGGGAGCCCCGGCGGGAGCGGGCGGTGAGGCTCCTCGAGCTGCTCGCGGACCTCCCGGAGACGCTGCTCCGGGTCCTGCCGTCCCGCCGCGCCACGGGCCTGGTGGCCATCGGCCGCCCCGGCCGGGACGCGCCGGTGCTGGTGACCGGCAACTACCGCCTCACCGTGCGCCGGGTGCGCCGGGCGCTCCGGGGCCGGGACGCCTGGCTGCTGGTCGCCAACAGCCGGGGCATCAACGTCTGGTGCGCGGCCACCGGCGGCCTCCTGACCCACCACGACGTGCTCTCGGTGCTCAAGACCAGCGGCATCGCCGAGCGGGTGGACCACCGGCGCCTGGTCCTGCCCCAGCTCGCGGCGACCGGCGTGGAGCGGCGGCTCCTCCAGCACAAGAGCGGCTGGAAGGCCCACTGGGGGCCGGTGGACGCCCGGGACCTGCCGGCCTTCCTGGATGCGGGCATGCGCGCCGTGCCGGCCCTCCGTCGGGTCCGCTTCCCCTGGCCGGGCTCGTCTGGGCGGCCGCCGTGGGGCTGTTCCTGGCCTTTCCCCTCCTCGAGGGACGCCTGCGCCGGGCCGCGCCCCGGCTGCACCGGGGCCTGGTCTTCTTCGACGTCGGGGAGCGGGGCCTGCCCGTCCTCCTCTGGCTCCTGGCCCTGGCGTGCTTCGCTGGGGTTCTCCTCGCCACCGGCGTCTGGTCCTGGGGCCTCTTCCTGCGCTGGGCGGTGGCCGGCCTGGCGGTCCTGCTCCTCCTCTGCCTCGATCTCACGGGCAGCACGCCGACCTGGAAGAGCGGCCTGCACCTGGACCGCCTCCTCCAGGTGGTCCTGGACCGGGACCGCTGCCGGGGCGCCGGGGACTGTGCCACGGTGTGCCCGAGGGGTGTCCTCGCGATGGAGGACAACCCCGGCCGCAAGGCCGCGCTGGCGCACCCGGAGCGCTGCGTGCGCTGCGGCGCCTGCATCGTCCAGTGTCCCTTCGACGCCCTCGCCTTCGTGGCACCGGATGGCACCCGCATCGCTCCCGACACCATCCGCTTGCACAAGCTGAACCTCCTCGGTCGCCGGGCCGGCTGACCCGGGTCCGCAGGGGCCCGGGGAGGGCATGCCGTCTAGAATGGCGAGCTTCCTTGCGTCTGCCCACCCTCGACTACGCGACGGCGCGCCGACTGGCCGGGGTCCGCTTCGTGGACCTGCGCAGTCCCGCCGAGCACGCCCGGGACCACGTCCCGGGGGCGGCGAGCGTGCCCCTCTTCGACGACCTCCAGCGGGCGGTGGTGGGCACCCTGTACAAGCAGGTCTCCCCCGACGCCGCCTGGCAGGAGGGGCTGCGCCTGGCCGAGGAGCGGCTGCCGGGCATCCTCGACGCCATCCTCGGTCGGCCGGTGCCCCGGGAGGCCTGGCTGGCCCGCTTCCGGGAGCTGGCCCGGCGGCTGCGGTCCGACCGGCCGCCGGTCCTGGACCCGGTGCCCGCCGGCGAGCTCGAGTCGCCCCCCCCCGGGCGCGGCCCCCTGGTCCTCTACTGCTGGCGGGGGGGGATGCGCTCCCGGTCGGTGGCGATGCTGCTCCGGGCCCTGGGGGAGCCGGCCGTCTACCACCTCACCGGCGGCTACAAGGGCTACCGGGCCTGGGTCCGGGCGCGGCTCGCCGCCTTCGATCCCGGCACCCCGCTGCTGGTGCTCCGGGGCCCCACCGGCACCGGCAAGACCCGCATCCTGCGCCGCCTGGAGGAGCTGCACCCGGGCACGGTGGTGGACCTCGAGGGCATGGCCGGCCACCGCTCCTCCATCCTCGGCGACATCGGCCTGGAGCCGGCCGCCACCGCCCTCTTCGAGAGCCGGCTGGCGGCCCGCCTGGACGAGCTCGGCCCCCCCCCCTGGTGGGTGGAGGGGGAGAGCCGGAAGGTGGGGGACATCGTCGTGCCGGCGCCCTTCTTCCAGGCCATGGAGGCGGGGGTGCAGGTGCGGGTGGATGCGCCCCTGGAGTACCGCTGCCGCCTCCTCCGGGAGGACTACCTGGCCGTCCCCGGCGCCGCCGAGGCCCTGGCCGGGCGCCTGCCCTTCCTGGAGGCCCGCCTGGGCCGGGAATGGGCCGGGCGCCTCCAGGACTGGCTGCGGGCCGGCGACTGGGAGCAGGTGGCCCGGGTGTTGCTGGAGCGCTACTACGACCCCCGCTACGCCCGCTCGGACCGGCGCCGCCTGTGGACGGCCCACCTGGACGCCACCGATCCGGAACTGCCCGCCCGGCTGTGGGCCCTGCGTCAGGAGGTGGCGGACGGCGCAGGAGCGGAGACCCGCCCCTGCCCGGGGACTACCCGGCAGTAGCCTCGAGATGCCATGTCCATTCGCCTGCCGCCCACGGGGGCGGGACTCCTCCTCCTCGCCCTGCTCCCTCCGGGCTGCTCCTGCGGGAAGGAAGACCTGCCGGAGGAGCCCCCGGCGGCTGCCCGGGAGGACCTGGAGCTCACGGTGGTCGTCCTCGCCGAGGACCCCCGGGAGCTCCTGGCCGGCATCCCTGTCCGGGTCGCCCTGGAGGAGGGGGGCGAGGAGCGCGTCCGGGAGGGGCTCTCCGACGCCTCGGGGCGCTGTTCCTTCCTCCTGGCCGCCCCCGTCGGCGAGATCCAGGTGACGGCGGACCCCCTCGCGGCACCCGACCAGGAGCGGCTGCCTCGTTGCT
>CAYMFV010000338.1:0-3802 GCA_964389745.1 uncultured Planctomycetales bacterium
GCCTGGAGCTCTCCGCCTGGACCGAGAGCGGCCTGGTCATGGGCGTCCGGCACCAGGAGCTGCCCCGCTTCGGCCTCCAGTTTCACCCCGAGTCCATCCTCACCCCCCTGGGGGAACGGCTCCTGGCTCGCTTCCTTACCCTGGCCGGGGAGGCGGCCAGGGTCCGCTGATGCCGGGGCTCGAGCTCCGGGAGGCCCTGGCCCGGGTGGTGACCGGTGGCGGTCTCGACCGGGAGGAGGCCCGCTCGGTCTTCGCCGGCAGCCTGGCGGGCGCCGCCGAGCCGGCCCTCCTGGGCGGCCTCCTGGCGGCCCTGGCGGCCCGGGGCGAGACTCCCGAGGAGATCGCCGGGGCCGCCGACGCCCTCCGGGCCTGCATGGAGCCCTTCCCGCACCCCTTCCCCGAGGCGGTGGACACCTGCGGCACCGGGGGCGACGGGCTCGGCCTCTTCAACCTGTCCACCGCCGCCGCCCTGGTGGCCGCGGCCGCCGGCGCCCGGGTGGTCAAGCACGGCAACCGGAGCCTCTCCTCCCGTTGCGGCAGCGCTGACCTCCTGGAGGCCCTTGGCATCCCCCTGGAACCGGGTCCGGAGGCCTGCCGCCGGGCCCTCGAGGCGACGGGCATCACCTACCTCCACGCCCCGGCCTTCCACCCGGCCATGCGCCACGCGGCCCCGGTGCGCCGGGCCCTGGGCATCCGCACCGTCTTCAACCTGGTGGGCCCCCTGTGCAACCCCGGCCGGGTCCGCCGCCACCTCCTGGGGGTGGCCGAGGCCGGCCAGGTGCCCCACATGGCCCGGGCCCTGGAGGATCTGGGCTTCCAGCGGGCCTACGTGGTCCATGGGGCCGGCGGCGCCGACGAGCTGACCCTGTCCGGGCCGAACCGGGTGGTGCCCGTCGGAGCGGCCCCGGCCGCCGCCCTGGACGCGGAGCCCCTCGGCCTGGCCCCGGCGCCCGTGGCGGCCCTGGCGGGGGGCGACGCCGCCCGCAACCTGGCCCTCCTCGGCGGGGTCCTGGCCGGCGAGGCGGGGCCCGTTCGGGACGCGGTCCTCCTGAACGCCACGGGCACCCTCCTGGCCGCCGGGGTGGCGGAGGAGCCCGCGGAGGCCCTGGAGAGGGCCCGGGAGGCCGTGGACTCCGGCCGGGCCCGGCGCCTGGTGGGGGCCTGGCGGAGGGCCCTGGGCTGACCTGGTGCAACATCCTTCCCAGGCCGGGCAGCAGGCGGCACTCCGACATCCTTGCCCTTGCCCGGCCCCTCGCGGGGTATTACGCAAGAGACGGACCTTTTCCTGGAGGACATGTGATGCGCGCGGACGTCCCCACCGGCCTGAGGCTCATCCCCCTGCTGCTGGGTTGGGGCCTTGCGGCCAGTCCGGTCTTCGGCCAGTCCCGGACGATGGACGAGCTCTGGAACCGTTTCCAGCAGGGTACCGGGCGCCAGATGCACCCAGGGATATCCCCAGGTGGCCGCCAGGACTCGAGCTACGACGGTCTCTCGGTCTACCACAGCGGCGACCAGCAGTTCTGCTCGGACTGCCACACCATGCACTCGAGCATGCAGCACAACTACGCGGGCGGCACCGGCCCCGAGGGCAACATCTCCTCCTTCCCCTGGAGCCAGACGCCGGCGCCGAACCTGCTCAAGGGGGCCAACCCCCTCGACCTCTGCCTGTCCTGCCACGACAACGTGGCCGGGATCCCGGACGTGGTGGGGGCCGATGTCAACGGCCTGACCCTGCGCTCCGGGGGCCACTTCCAGCCGCCGGAGACCAACCCCGCCACCGGTCACAACCTGGGCTACAGCCCGGGCGGCCTGGGCAGCGCCCTGTGCCTGCGTTGCCACTTCGGCGGCAACTTCGAGACCGCCCAGGTCCAGTGCATCGACTGCCACACCCCCCACGGCTACGGCAACGCCCGCAACCTCCAGTGGGCCTCGGATCCCGGCGGCGAGCCGCCCCTGGGCCTGTTCGTGAACCCGGCGTCCACGGGCCTGGCCCGCTACGAGAAGGCCAACGTCGGCTACGGCACCCTGGACAGCACGACCCTGACCGAGGTCACCTCGATCTGCATCGACTGCCACCACACCTTCTCCGGGGCCTTCTACACCGACCCGAACGGCAACGGCATCCACGAGCGCCACCCGGCCTACAACTCGGAGTACGGCGACCCGAACACCATCAGCCAGGGCGCCGCCAAGGGCACCACCGACCCGGGCCACTGGGAGGCCGGGACCGGGGCGGGCTTCGACGTGCCCCGGGTGCCCTTCCTGGTGCGCAACGCCGACACCTTCGCTGCTACCCAGGTGGTGGATGCCACCATCGACGGCGTCTTCTGTCTCTCCTGCCACTTCGCCCACGGCTCGGACGAGCCCTTCTCCCTGATCTGGGACAACCCGGTTGCGGGCACCGGCGCCACCGGCTGCGACCAGTGCCACAACAAGTCCGGGCTCTAGAGGGAATCCGTAGCGCGCAGCGCCCGGGGGACGGTTCCGGCCCTGTCCCCCGGGCGTCCTCTTGCCGGTATACTGCCCGCATGACCCGTACTGCGCGCCTCTGGTGGTGGCGCCGGCCCGATGGAGGGCCGGCGGGGCCGCTGCGCTGAGGCGCTCGTCCGGGCCATCCTCCTCCATCGGGCCTCCGCCATCGCGGAGGCCCGTTCTGCGTCTGGGGGGCATCCTCGAAGCGCATCGCCGGTGTCCACGACCCTTCGTCCCGACCTGCCCGACCGCCTCCGCCCCCTCGTGGCGGCGGTGGCCGCCCGGGCCGCCGCCCGGCGGCGGCACCAGCCCGTGGCCGCCCTGCGCCGGAAGGTCCGGGCCGACCCGGGCCGTCGCCGGCGCTTCCTGGGCGCCCTGGGCCAGCCCGGCCTCCGGGTCATCGCCGAGTGCAAGCGGCGTTCTCCGGTGGCGGGCCTGCTGGCCAGGAACCCCGGGGAGGATCTCCTGCCCCGGGCCCGGGACTACGCCCGGGGGGGGGCGGCTGCCCTCTCGGTGCTCACCGAGGAGGACCACTTCCTGGGCTCCCTGGACGACCTGGAGCGGCTTACACCGGCCGGGCTGCCCCGCCTGCGCAAGGACTTCCTCCTGGACGAGGGCATGGTCCTGGAGAGCGCCCTGGCCGGTTGCGAGGCGGTGCTGCTCCTGGCCGTCTGCCTGGAGGACGCCGCCCTGGCGGAGCTCCGGGTCCTGGCCGGAGAGCTGGGTCTGGCGGTTCTCCTGGAGGTCCACGACGAGACCGAGCTGGAGCGGGCCCTGGCGGTGGCCCCGGACTGCCTGGGCGTCAACGCCCGGGACCTGGGCAGCTTCCGGGTGGACCTGGGCGTGGTGGAACGCCTCCTCCCCCGGGTGCCCGCCGGCCTCCTGCGGGTGGCGGAGAGCGGCATCCGTGGGCCGGCGGAGCTGCGCCGGGTCCGGGCGGCCGGCGCCGACGCCGTCCTGGTGGGGGAGGCCCTGATGCGCAGCGCCGACCCCGCGGCCACCCTCCAGGGGTGGCGGGAGGCCGTCGATGCCTGAGCTCCCCCGGGTGAAGGTCTGCGGCCTGACCCGGGCCGAGGACGTGGCCCTGGCGGCGACGGCCGGTGCCGACGCCGTGGGCTTCGTCCTCCACCCTCCCTCGCCCCGGGCGGTGGCGCCGGCCGCCCTGCCCGCCCTGGTGGCCGCGGCGCCCGCCGGGGTCTGGACGGTGCTCGTCCTGGTGGACCGGGAGCCCGAGACGGTGGCCGCCCTGGTGGCGGCCTCCGGCGCCGGCGCCGTCCAGCTCTGCGGCCGGGAGGAGCCGGACGCCTGGCGCGACTTCCCGGTGCCCGTC
>CAYMFV010000339.1:0-3795 GCA_964389745.1 uncultured Planctomycetales bacterium
TCCCGAAGCGCCTCCGGGCCAGGGCCGCCAGGGTCTCGTAGGTGCCCTGGAGGATGCCCTGGGTGCCGATGTAGATCCAGGAGCCGGCGGTCATCTGGCCGAACATCATCAGGCCCTTCCGCTCCAGCTCCCGGAAGTGCTCCCAGGTGGCCCAGCGGCCGACCAGGTTGGAGTTGGCGATGAGCACCCGGGGAGCGCCCCGGCGGGTGCGGAAGACGGCGACGGGCTTGCCGCTCTGCACCAGCATGGTCTCGTCCGGTTCCAGCCGCTGGAGGGTGGCGACGATCCGCCGGGCGGCGTCCCAGTCCCGGGCGGCCCGGCCGGTGCCGCCGTAGACCACCAGCTCGTCCGGGTTCTCCCCCACCTCGGCGTCGAGGTTGTTCAGGAACATCCGCAGGGCGGCCTCGGCGTGCCAGTCCTTGCAGTGGAGCTCCGGACCCCGGGGGGCGCGCTGGGGGCCGGGCTGGATGGTGAGCAGCTCCTCGGTGGCCGTCATGGCGGCCCCATCCTACGGCAGGGGCAGGGGGCCGCGGAACTCGCCGTCCACGAAGACCCCCTCGGGAGCCAGGCGCAGGCTGGCCCCCGCCGGCAGGGGCCCCCGGCCCACCTCGCCGATGCGCAGCATGCCCCCGACCACCTGCATCGGCAGCCCGCCGAGGTGGCCCAGGGGCACGCCCCCGGGGCCGTCCCCCCCCTCGGCCCCGGCGTAGACCGCCGCCTGGCTGCCCGGAGGCACCCGGGACCCGGCGATCTCCACCGGCACCTCCAGGCCGGCAGCCACCGTCACCACCCAGCGGGGCGCCTGGGGGCTGCCGTGGCCGGCGCTGCCGTCCGGCTCCCCGCCGCCGGAGCAGGCGGGCAGGAGCAGGGGCAGGAGGGCGGCGGCGAGAGGGATGCTGCGCACTGGCGAGGGATTCTACGACGCCACGGAGGGGCGTTCCGAACCCCCGGAACCGACCCGCGCTCCCCGGGGTTGCCAGGCGCACATGGCGCGTCGCAACCTCCCCATTCTCCTTGCGGCGGTCCTCCTCGCCCCCCTGACCGCAGCCCAGACCCCTCCCGACACCTTCTTCCTGGTCCACGCGGACCCGAACGAGTACGCCCCGCCCCGCTTCTGGGACCTGCAGGACCTGGTCCTCGAGGCCGAGGCCCGGAACGTCCGGCTCTCCATCGAGTTCGGCACGACCTGGGCCCAGGCCGTCACCGCCGACCCGGCCATGCTGGCCGAGGTCCGCTCCTGGGTCTCCCGGGGCCATGCCATCGGCGCCCACCACCACGACGTGGACCATCCCTTCTGGGACCAGTACACGGACCTGGACCCGGCCACGATCACCCGGCCGGAGCCGGTGCTGGGCACCATGGCCGACTTCGCGGCCATCCACGACGCCCTGGCCCGGGCCATCGGCATCGGCCCGGAGACGGTCCAGTTCGGCGGCCTGGACGACTCCATCACCTACGAGTTCCCCTACGGCCTGCCCTACGGGACCGACGGCGGGCGGGCCGCGGCCTTCGCCGTCTCCCGGCCCTGGTTCCGGATCGTCAACCGCTACGGCGCCTGGTTCGTCGGCCACGCCTACCTCGGCGCCGGCGAGCGGGCGAAGCTCACCGCCCTCATCAGCCTCCACACGGGCACCTTCGCCCCCGACACCTTCGGCTTCACCATCCACGTCTCCGACTACGCCAGCGACCCCACCCTCTACACGGACTGGCTGGACTACCTCGCCTCCCGGGACCCGGCGGGCCTCTACAACAAGACGGTTTCCGAGATCCTGGAGCCCTACGGGCGCGCCCTGGAGGCAAGCCCCTCCGTCCTCCCGGTGAGCGGGGGCACCATCACGCTGGCGCTTCGGACCGACCCCACCCTGGCCGGCCACACGGTCCAGTTCCTCCTCTCCCTGGCCGGCAGCGAGCCCGGCTTCGACCTTGGCGGGCCCACCTGGGACGACATGGTCCACGTCGGCCTCAACCGGGATTCCTGGACCTCCTGGAGCATGAGCCCGGCCAGCAGCCCCTACCTCGCGGGCTTCCTGGGCACCCTGGACGCGAGCGGCGGCGCCACGGCCACCCTCGACACCCTCGGCCCGCTGCCCGCCTCCTGGGTGGACACGACCATCACCTGCACGGCCGTCGCCTACGACGCCGCCGGCGTCACCTTCTCCGCGAATCCGGTGCCGATTCCGATCCGCTGACCCGCGCGTCCAGCTCCTCGAGCTGGAAACGGACCGCCACGATCCAGGGCTCCTCACCCCCGGCCCAGTGGCCGTACGTCGTGGCCACGAAGGTGCCGTCGGGGAGGAGCTCGAGGCCCGGATAGGCGCAGTCCCAGGCGTGCTGGTTGTCCATGAGCCGGACACGGTACTGCCCCTCCCGGCCGGCGACGAGGTCCTCCCACGTGCCGACCCAGGCCACCCAGTCGCCCAGGGTGGGGCTGTCGAGGCAGGTGTCCCGGAAGGTGACGACCAGGCGCCCGTCGGGCGCGTAGCGGGCCGTGTGCCGGTCGCCGGTCAGGGCGCCGGGCAGCTCCCGGGGGGGGGACCAGCTGCGGCCGCCGTCGTCGCTGAGGACGAGAAAGCTGTTGTGGCGGCGGCTGTTCTCCCGCAGGAGCAGGGCCAGGATCCGTCCGTTGGGCGACCAGACGGCGCCGGGCTCGCAGAGATGGGCGTCGGGGTGTTCGACGACGACCTGCGGTTCCCGCCAGTGCAGGCCCCCATCGGTGGAGCGTACGCAGAACACCTGGAAGCGCGTCACCCGGCCAGCGCCATGCAGGAAGCGGCCGTCGTCGTGGAAGAAGGCCAGGAGGTCACCGCCCGGCACCTCCACCAGGCTCGCCATGGCGACGATGCCGCCGTAGTCGCCGATGGGCTCGAGCTCGCTCCAGGTGCGACCCTCGTCCTCCGAGTGCGCCATGCGGATCGGGTACAGGCCCGAGAAGAGGAGCAGGCGTCTCCCCCCCCCGGGAACCCGCACCTTGTAGATGGTGGGAACCTCCTTGCTGGTCGCCCAGGAGTCCGGCACCGGCAGGAGGTTGCTCCAGGTGCGGCCGCCATCCACGCTGCGCCGGTAGCGGATGGCGCCGCGGCCGTGGCCCTCGGGATAGACGCAGAGGATGGTCCGGCCGTCGTCCAGGAGCACGGTGGTCGGGTGGCCCAGGTACTGGCCGGGCTCCCGATCCACGACCACCTGGCGGGCCCTCTCGGCGGCGAGATCCACGAATGGAACGGACCAGCCCCGAGGCGGCGGGGGAGAGGTCCGCTGGAGATCGCCGGCGAGGCGCAGGTCCAGCACGCGGAGGTCGCCACGCAGGGGCCGGAGGGCGCAACCCCCCACCGCTCCGTCGGCCCGGCCAGCGGCCACGGGCTGGCCGTTGAGGGAGACGCGCAGGTGCGGGCCCCGGCGCACGACCTCGACCGTGAAGGGCTCGCCCGGCTGGAGGAAGTCGGCGGCCGGCTGCCGCAGCATGGTCCGGCCACCGAAGATCGGCCCGGCCGTGAACAGGCGGCGATCCCTGCCGTCGAAGCCGAACCAGGAATCCCCGAGGCGCAGGGCGGCGGCGGTGCCGGCGAACTCGGCCAGGGTCAGGCGAGCCTCGATGCGGAAGTCCCCGGCGCCGAAAAGGTACGGCGCCCGCACCTCGGCCTCGCGACCGCCCGGGCGGACGTCGAGGGCGCGCCCCTCCGCTACCAGCACGTGCCCGTCGCGGCCGCCGAGACGCGGCTGGAGCAGGGGCCAGGGCCGGACCCGGCCCGTCTCGACGAGGGCGGCAATGGCGTCGGCCAGGGCCGCCGCGAAGCGCGC
>CAYMFV010000340.1:0-3795 GCA_964389745.1 uncultured Planctomycetales bacterium
AGGTCGGGCCCGAGGCGACCACCGCCCAGGCCCCCCACCGAGGCCGTGCTGTGGCAGGAGATGCAGGGCGGCCCGCCGTTGGCCAGGCGCCGGCGGCCGGAGAAGACCTCCCGGCCGAGCTGCACGTCCACCTCCGTCAGCGGCCGCTGCGACAGGCGCATGCCGGCGAAGGCCGACTTCTCCAGGCTCGACTCGTACTCGATGAGGTCGATGAGGGCCTCGATCCGGGCGGCGGTCAGCCCGGGGATGGTGGCCATGTAGGTCCCCCGGGCCTCTGTGAAGAGCTGCACCGCCCGGGGATCCCCGGAGTCGATCAGCGCCTTGGGATCGGGCAGGAAGCGCCGCAACCACGCCCGGTCGGTGCGCTCCAGCAGCCCCTTCAGGTCGGGTCCGGTCAGCCGCCCGCCGCCGATGGTGTGGCAGCTCGCGCAGTTCTGGCGGAAGTAGTCGTAGACGTCCGCCGGCGGCGCCTGGGCCCGGAGGGGGGGCAGGAGGAACAGGAGGCCCAGGAGGGCCGTGGCGGCCCCTCGGCGCAGGCCCCGGGCTGCGGATCTGGGATGGCGCTGGTCCACGCCCGGGCGGACGGCAACATCCGTGCCAACCCGGCCCGCCCCGGCCGCATCGCCCCAAGTCCAGGTGCTGTCCGGACTTGCCGCCAGGCGGGCGGCCCGCCGCCGGTGCCGCCGTCGCTAGGCAGGCCAGCCGGGTGCAGACCGCCCGGAGCGCCGCAAGTGCGGGCCGGGACCGGACTTCCTGGGTGCATAGCCGCGTATGCAGCGGCGGGCCGTCCCGGTGGCAGTCCTGCCCCCCCCCGCCTACTCCGGGAGGAAGTCCTCCCGGGCGATGCCGAGCTGGCGCATGATCCGCTGCAGGGCCGCCCGGGTCAGCCCGCAGGCCTCGGCGGCCTGGGAGACGTTGCCCCGGCTGCGCTCCAGGGCGCGCTGGACGAAGTCCCGCTGGAAGCGCTCCAGGGCCAGGCGCTTGGCCTCGTTGTAGTCCCCGGGCTCCTCCGGGGAGGGCCCCCCCACCTCCGGGGCGCCGTCGAGCCCGAGGTGGAAGGGCAGGATGCGCGGGCCGCAGCAGACCACCACCGCCCGCTGGATGGCGTGCTCCAGCTCCCGGACGTTGCCCGGCCAGGAGTGCTCCAGGAGCGCCTGCTGGGCCGCCGGCCCGAGCCGGGGGAGCTGGCTGTCCGGCGGCAGGAACTCCCCGGCACCGGCCAGGAAGTGGAAGGCGAGGGGCAGAACGTCCTCCCGCCGCTCCCGGAGGGGGGGCACCTGGATGCGCACGCCCTGGAGCCGGTAGTACAGGTCCTCCCGGAAGGAGCCGGCCCGAACCATGGCCTCCAGGTCCCGGTTGCTGGCGGCGACCAGCCGGAAGTCCACCCGCAGGTCCCGCAGCCCCCCCACCGGCCGCACCACCTTTTCCTGGAGGACCCGGAGCAGCTTTCCCTGGAGGGCCGGGGACATGGACGCCGCCTCGTCCAGGAAGACCGTGCCCCCGGCGGCCTGCTGGAAGACCCCCTGGTGGTCCCGCTCGGCCCCGGTGAAGGCACCCCGGCAGTGGCCGAAGAGCTCGGACTCGAGGAGCGTCTCCGAGAGGGCGCCGCAGTTCACCGCCACGAAGGGCCGGTCGGCCACGGCGCTCTGCCGGTGGATGGCCCGGGCCAGGAGTTCCTTGCCGGTCCCCGACTCCCCGGTCAGGAGGACCGGCAGGGGGCTCGGCGCCACCCGGGCCACCAGGTCCAGGACCTGGCACATCCGCGGGTCCCGGGCGACGATGTCCCGGTCGCCAACGGCGTGGCGCCGGCGCGTGGCCAGGATGCTGCCCCCCAGGCGTCCGACGATGCCCAGGATCTCGGCGTTGTCGAAGGGCTTGGTGAGGAAGTGGCTGGCTCCCGACTGGAGGCAGGTGACGGCGGTCTGGACGGTGCCGTAGCCGGTGAGGATGATGACCGGCAGCCCGGGCTGGAGGCGCAGGGCCTCGGCCATGAGCTCCGCCCCGCCCATCTCCGGCATCATCAGGTCGGTGAGGAGCAGGTCCACGGGCTGACGGCGCAGCAGCTCCAGGGCTGCCCGGCCGTCGCCGGCCTCCAGGATCTCGGCACCGGTGCGCTCCAGGAGCCGGCGCAGCCCGAGGCGGATGTCGTCCTCGTCATCCACCACCAGGAGGCGCAGGCCGGCAAGGTGACCGTGGCGGTCCGCGCTCATCGCTGCTCCTCGACGGCCAGGGACCGGCGCAGGCGGACCCGGAACCAGCTCCCCCCCTCCCCGGAGCGCACGAGCTCCAGCCCGCCGCCATGGAGCTCGGCGATCCGCCGGGCCGTGGGCAGCCCGAGGCCCGTGCCCTCGCCCCGGGACTTGGTGGTGAAGAAGGGCCGGAAGATCTCCTCCTGGCACTCCGCCGGGATGCCGGGCCCGTCGTCGACCACGTCCACCACCAGCATCCCGGAGGCCTCGCCGGTGCGCACCCGGACCGTGCCGCCCTCGTCCATGGCCTGGATCGCGTTGAGGAGCAGGTTGGCGAAGACCTGGCGGAGCTGGACCTCGTCGCCCCGGAGGGCGGCGTCCTCGACCCCCCGCTCGTGCAGGATCCGCACCTGGCGGCGCTCGGCCAGCGGGCGGAGGAAGCGGCCCACCTCCTCCAGGATGTCGTGCAGGTCCACCTCGCCGAGCTCCGGCGCGGCCCCGGTGGCATACTCCAGAAGCTCCCGCACGGAACGGCGGCAGGTGTCCACGTTGCGGGTAATGACCTCCACGTGCTCGGCGAGACCGGTGTCCGGGGGCAGCTCCTCGGCCAGCATCTGGGCGAACATGCGGATCGAGGTCAGGGGGTTGTTGAGCTCGTGGGCCATGACCGCGGCCACCTCCCCGAGGACCGCCAGGCGCTCCTGGTGGATCTGCTGCTCGTCCTGGGTGACCCGATCGGTGATGTCCCGGATGGCCAGCACCCGGCCGCCCTCGCCGCCCCGGGCCGCCGAGATCGCCGTGGAGTGGATCTCGTAGCAGCGCCCGGCCAGATCGACGATGCAGGAGCGGGCCGGACCGACCGGGTCGAAGAGGCAGGCCAGGCAATCCTGGTGCCCGCCATCGCCCCGATCCGAGCAGCGATGGCGGCCGGTCAGCTCGTGCCGCCGGCTCCGCACCGCCGCCAGGAAGGGACCGGCCGCCTCGTTGTGCAGGGCCACCTGCGCCGTGCCGTCCAGGACCACGAGCCCGTCCCGCATGGAGCGCAGAATGACCTGGAGGCGATCCCGCTCCTGGCGCAGGGCGTTCCGGCCCCGGCGCAGGTCCTCGGCCACGTCCTCGAGCTGCCGGGTCCGCTGCTCCACCGCCTCGGCCATGCTGTTGAAGGCCAGGGACAGCTCACCGATCTCGTCCTCCGACTCCACCGGCACCCGGACGCTGAAGTCCCCCCCCCGGATGCGCAGGGCGGCCTCCCGGAGCACCTGCAGGGGACGGGCCAGGAAGCGCATGGGAAAGAAGAGGAGCAGGCCGGTGAGGATGGCCAGGACCACGCCGACGGCGACCAGGCGGGCCTGGAGACCCCGGACCGGCTCCAGCGCCAGATCCACGGGCACCTGCACCTCGACGCTGGCCCCGGCGGCGACCACCGGCCAGGTCCGGGCCAGGACGCCGCTCGCCGGCCGGAGGGCGTCGCCGCCGGGCAGCAGGCGCAGGCCGAGACCGGTGCGCACCGCCTCGCCTTCCAGCCGGGGCCCGTCGCTGTCTCTTAAACACATCCCCGAACCCACCAGACAAGCAGAAAACTCCTATGCCGTCTTCTGCCTTACAA
>CAYMFV010000341.1:0-3793 GCA_964389745.1 uncultured Planctomycetales bacterium
CGGACGCCTTCGCCGGGGACGGCGGGGTGCGGGTGGACGGCTGGAAGACGCACCTGGCGGACACGCCCATGCTCCAGTACACCCTCCAGCAGCGGCCGCTCCAGGGGATCCTGGACGCCGCCGGGCAGGGCCTGGTGGCGATGACGATCCCCGGTGGCAGCGCCCTGGTAGGCCGGATCCTCTTCTTCAAGGCCGTGGTCCACGAGCCGGGCCGGCCGGACCGGGTCTTCACCCTCTCGACCCTGGGCCACCTGCTCGTGACAGGAGGGCTCACCTGGTGAACGCCTGCGCGGTCAGCAACAACGGCGAGGCGGGTTTCCGCTTCCGGATCGTGGGCCACCACGGCAGCCTGGGCGTTGGGGGCGGCTGGCGCGCGGCCGCCAACGTGCGCCTGGTGAACAACAGCGTCTGGAACAACCCGGCCGGCGGCGTCTACGCCGTGCTGGAACCGCCGCCTGGGATCAACGAGGGCCCGTACTTCCTGGTGCCGCTGGTGCACGACACGCTCGCGGGCAACGGCTCCGCCCAGGCGCCCTGGAGCATCGAGATCAGCGAGCTGGCGGCGGCCCAGGGTGACACCCTCTACCAGTTCCAGGACCCCTCCGGCCAGGACCTGCGCTGCCTGCTGGCGAACAGCATCTTTGAGCGCAAGGTCTTTACGGATCCGGTGTTCGGACCGTACATGATGACCTTGCAGGTGCCTGACGTTTCTGGCGGAATCAGCTCGGCGACGAGGATAGGCGTGGCAGGCGTGCGGGTGAACTTCTTGAACTCGTATGATGTTTCGACTACCACAGGCGCCCCTTTCGCTGCATCTCCTATCTGGGGATCGTTGGATCGGACGCAGTTCAAACTGGATGGACTTCATCCGGACTTTCCGAACTTCGACTCCACGCCGGTGTACCTCAACGCCTACGCCCCGGAGGTCTCAGAGGATTTTGAAGGGGATCCGCGACCTGTACAGTTGCAAGGCGACTGGGACAAGGGGGCAGACCAGTATGTGCCCTAGCCGCGCTCAGGTGGCCATGCTCCGGGGTGCGACGATGCTCCTCCTCGCTTGGCTGACTCTCGCTGGGACGGCTGTTCCGCAGCAGGTCTCGCGGGCATGGACCGTGAAGGAGGTGATGCCTCCCGAGCCATTCCAGGCCGGTGACGAGTTCGTCTGGGGCAAGGCCTTCGGATGTGGTGATCCCGACCGGGATGGGCGGGAAGACTGGATCGCCCTTGGACAGAACCAGCCTGATCCTGGGTTCGGCCGGCATGGCAAGAACCTCGCCGTCGTCTGGACGGGACTGGGTGACCGGGTGGTGGCCAAGACGATCAACATGTACGCCGGCCTAGCGGGGGGGTGGGCATCGCAATACAGTGCCCTTCTCCGCGTCTTCCGGTCAGGGCAGCCTGATGTCTGGATTGCGCTCGACATTCCGTGGTACATCTCGCCATTCCCGATCGAGTTCTATTCCTTACTCTCCGGCAAGCGAGTCGGGGAGGCCCGAGCCGCCTTTCCGCCGCCCGGTTTTCTGTCCCTGGCAGACTACGGTTTGGTCACTTGGGCTGGGGATCTGGATGGCGATGGTTGCGACGACTTGTTCTATCAAGCTGTGAACATTGGGAACGGTGGCCGGTACAGTGTGGCAGGTATGGTTGATGGTGAGCGCCTCGAGACGGTGTGGGAGGACTATATGGCGGACTGGGCTGGGGATGCTCCCACCTGGAGAACTACGCCCCTTCCCCCCTCGGATTTGAACGGTGACTTGGTGCCCGATTACGTCGCCAGCGTCACGAACTACTACACGTGGCCCGGCCCTCCCTACTACCACATCTACCGGGCCATGGACGGGCTCAGCGGACAGGTCCTGTGGCAGCAGACCATCCACCAGCCGACGAGTATCGTCAGGTACAACGCCACCGGCGCCGACCTGGACGGGGACGGCATCGACGACATTGTTGGCGTCAGCTCGAGCGGCGGCATCAAGGCCCTCTCGGGCGTGGACGGTCACTTCATCTGGCAGTACCCGGACGACCGGATCCTCAACGGCGTGCTGCCGCCGGGCTACGAGGACTACAGCTTCGTGAACCCGACCTTCCTGACGGGCATCCACGGCCGGCCTGGGGAGTGGGAGGCGGTGCTGACCGCCCTCTGGTGGTACCCGGGCAACCCGCGGGAAGAGTACCACTTCGGCTACGCCCACCTCGAAGGGCCGACCGGTCGGCTGGTGGACTACCTGGACCTGCCGCCGGACCTCTGGCCGTGGAGCCCGGACCCGCTGGCTCCGGACCCGTGGCTGGCGATCCCGCTGATGTACGTCATCGGCGACGTGGACCGGGACGGCTTCGTGGAGACGATCCGGCAGGTGTCCATGCCGGAGTACGGGACCCCACCCCTGGCGGCACAGCCTACGGGTTTCGTGATCCTGGGCATGCAGACGCTGTTCCTGCCTGAGCGGGCGGACGCGGGCAGCCAGGTGGACCTGGAGGTGAGCATCCCCAGCGCCCCGGGCAAGGAGTTCTACGTCCTGGCCTCGGACGCCTTCGCCGGGGACGGCGGGGTGCGGGTGGACGGCTGGAAGACGCACCTCGCCGACACGGCGATGCTCCAGTACACCCTGCAGCAGCGGCCGCTCCAGGGCACCCTGGACGCCGCCGGGCAGGGCCGAGTGACGATGACCCTGCCCGGTGGCAGCGCCCTGGTGGGCCGGATCCTCTTCTTCAAGGCCGTGGTCCACGAGCCGGGCCGCCCGGACCGGGTGTTCACCCTCTCGACCTTGGGCCACCTGCTGGTGACCGGCGGCCTCACCTGGTAGGGGCAGGGCCGGAGACGGCCTGGCCGGCACCCCCGGGGGGTGCCACCGGGGGGCGGGTGCGTAGAATCCCCGCTTCTCCGACGACACCCCCCATGCCCCTGACCCTGGACCAGGCCGCCGAGATGCTGGGCGTCACCGCCGAGACCATGCGCCGGTGGGCCCGGCAGGGGTTGCTCGGTGCCCGGCTGCCCAGCGGCGAGCTGCGCTTCGAGGAGGCGGAGCTGCGGCGCTGGGCCCTGCGCCACGGGCTCCAGCCCCGGGCGCCGGGGACGGGGCCGGGCAGGACCGCCGGTGGCGACGAGGAGACGGCAGCCGGCCCCCTCCTCGCGGCCCTGCGCCGGGGGGGCGTGGTCGGCGAGCTGCCCGGGGGCCCGGCGGCGGAGGTGCTGGCCCGCCTGGTGGAGCGGGCGCCCCTGGCCGAGGGCGTCGACCGGGCCCGGCTCCTGGACGAGCTCCTGGCCCGGGAGGCCCTCTCGTCCACGGCCCTGGGCGGCGGCGTGGCGATGCCCCATCCCCGGCATCCCTCCCCGGCCTTCGCTGCCCGGCCCCGGGTCTGCGTCGCCTGGCTCCGGCCGCCGGCCGACTGGCGGGCCCTGGACGGGCAGCCGGTCCACACCGCCTTCCTGCTGGTGAGCCCCGGGCCCCGGGAGCACCTCCAGGTCCTCTCCCACCTGGCCTTCCTCTTCCGGGACCCGGCCTTCTGCGCGTTCCTGGCCGGTCCTCCCTCGGCCGAGGCCCTCCTGGCCGAGATCGAGGCCCGGGAGCCCCGGGCCGGTGGCTGATGGGAGGGATGGAGCTCCCGCGCCTGCCCCGCCGGGCCGCCCTGCCCCGGAGCACCTCCTACCATCCCGGGACCGGCCACCTGCTGCTGGTCCTCCTGGGGGCCCTGGTGGGCATCCCCAGCGCCCTGGTAGCCGTGCCCCCTGCCTCTTCTACACATCCCCGAGCCCACGAAACAGCCCGAAAGCTCGTCTGACGCCTTCCGCGTG
>CAYMFV010000342.1:0-3791 GCA_964389745.1 uncultured Planctomycetales bacterium
ACCGCCTCCTCCGGAGCGGCGGAGGGTACCGCCGCCTCCTCCCCTGCCGGCCGCACCAGGGTCCTGCGAAGCCACGCCACCGGCACCCGGAGCCGGCGCTGCTCCTCCAGCCAGACGCTGCGACTGCCCGGGAGGCCCGGAGGGGGCAGGAAGCTCAGACCGGTCCTCCCCTCGCCAGCGGCCCGCCAGGTGACCGGCCGGGGCGTCGCGTCGGGGCCCACCAGCCGGCCCCGGAGGCCCCGGAGTTCCAGGAGCGCTTCGCCGCCGGGAAGGGCACCCTGGGAAGCCCGGACCGTGCCGCCGGGCCCGGCCGGAGGCAGCAGCCAGAGGTCGCCGGGAGGCACGGCGGGGCCCGGCGCCTGGCAGAGGAGGAGGCAGGGCAGGAACAGGCCGACCATGCCGCCAGTATGGGCGGCCGGGCCGCAGCGGGTGCAGCGGCCCGGCGCCCCCGCTAACCTGGAGCCGCCCATGGCCAGAGTGCACCTGCTCCTCGCCTGCCTGCTGCTGCCCCTGGCCGCCTGCCAGTCCATCGTGCTGGTGGACGACGCCGAGGGCGGAGACTACCGGGTGGTCTTCACCGACGGGAGCTGGCTGGAGGGGCCGGTGGAGCTGGAGGTCATCGTGACCTTCGTCGGCGGCGACGAGCTGTGGCTGCCCCTGGCGGCCACCTCCGGCGAGATGGCCTCCCGGGTGGCCCGGACCTGGGTCCGGGAGATCAACCGCCGGCGACCCGGCTCGGCCGAGGTCTCGGCCAACACCTTCGTCCTCCGGGACGTGCTCCGGATCGAGCGCGTCGGACGCATCCGGGGCCTGGCCATCCGCCCCGTCCCCCCCCCGCGGGGAGGGACGGAGGCGGAGGAGCCCCAGGGCCCCTGATCAGTCCACCTCGAAGCGGATGCCCTGGGCCAGGGGCAGCTTGGTGCCCCAGTTGATGGTGCTGGTCTGGCGGCGCATGTAGGCCTTCCAGGAGTCGGAGCCGCTCTCCCGGCCACCACCGGTCTCCTTCTCGCCCCCGAAGGCGCCGCCGATCTCGGCGCCACTGGTGCCGATGTTGACGTTGGCGATGCCGCAGTCGCTGCCGGCGGCGGACAGGAAGCGCTCCGCCGCCCGGACGTTGAGGGTGAAGATGGAGCTGGACAGCCCCTGGGGCACGGCGTTGTGCTTCTGGATGGCGTCGTCCAGGTCCGCCACCTCGATGACGTAGAGCAGGGGCCCGAAGGTCTCCTCCTGGACGATGTCCCAGTCGTTCTCGGCGGTGGCAATGCAGGGCGTCATGTAGAAGCCCCCCTCCAAGCCGGCAGGCCGGATCTGCTCGCCACCGGTGAGGATGCGGCCCCCCCGGGCCCGGACCCGTTCGATGGCGGCCAGGGTGTTGTCCACGGCTTGCTGGTCGATGAGCGGTCCCATCAGGGTCTCGCTCTGGAGGGGGTCGCCGATGCTCACCCGGCCGTAGAGCTGGACCAGGCGCTCCACGAGGGCGTCCCGGACCCCCTTCTGGACCAGCACTCGGCGGGTCGAGGTGCAGCGCTGCCCGGCGGTGCCAACCGCCCCGAAGAAGATGGCCCGGGCGGCCATCTCCAGGTCGGCGTCGTCCAGGACCACGACGGCGTTGTTGCCGCCCAGCTCGAGGATGGTCCGGCCGTAGCGGGAGGCCATGCGCTCGGAGACCCGACGCCCCATGGCGCAGGAGCCGGTGGCCGAGACCAGGGGCACACGCCGGTCGTCGAGGAGCATCTCCCCCACCTCCCGGCCCCGGCCGATGACCAGGGAGAGCAGGGCGCCGAAGCCCTCCTCCTCCAGGACCTCGACGGCGACCCGGGTCATGGCGATGGCGGTCAAGGGCGTCTGGGAGGAGGGCTTCCAGAGGACCGCGTCGCCGCAGACCAGGGCGAGCATGGCGTTCCAGGCCCAGACCGCAGCCGGGAAGTTGAAGGCGCTGATCACGCCCACTACGCCCAGGGGATGCCAGGTCTCCCGCATGGCGTGTTGGGGACGCTCGCTGGGCATGGTGAGCCCGTAGAGCATCCGGGACTGGCCCACCGCGAAGTCGGCGATGTCGATGGCCTCCTGGACCTCGCCCAGCCCCTCCTGGAGGATCTTGCCCATCTCCCAGCTCACGAGCCGGCCCAGGGGCTCCTTCTTCTCCCGGAGGCGCAGCCCGATGCGGCGGACCAGCTCCCCCCGCAGGGGGGCCGGGACCTCCCGCCAGCGCAGGAAGGCCTCGTGGGCAGCGGCCGCCACCGTCTCGTAGTCGGCGGCGCTGGCCTGGCGGACGCTGGCGATGGCCTCGCCGGTGACCGGGGTCACGGAGACCAGCTCCGGACCCGAGGTGTCCAGCCAGCGCCCGCACCAGGCGCCGGAATGGACGCCCCGGAGGCCCAGCTCGTCGAGGAAGGACAGATCACGCTCGGTGGTGGTCGGTGCCATGGGACCGGGCATTCTAGTCCCGCCCCATGGCCCCCCTCCGCCGCGCCGCCACCCCCCTTCTCGCCGGTCTGCTCCTGGCCTGGTGCGCCGTCGTGCCCTACCGCCTGACCGACGGCGACTCCTGCCTCTACGCCGCCCTCGGCCACGAGATGGCCGCCGGCGGCCGCTGGCTGGCACCCCGCTGGGCCTTCCAGGGCGAGCCGGCCTGCTTCCACGAGAACCCGCCGGCGGCCGCCTGGCCGGCCGCGGCCCTGGAAGCGGCCGGCCTCCCCGACGGCCAGGCGCCCCTGGTCGCCAACGCCCTGTGGCTGCTCCTGCTCCTCCTGGCCCTGGCGCGCCTGCCCCGGGGGCTGCCGGCCGGCACGGCCTGGCTGGCCCCCCTGCTGCTCCTCCTCCTGCACGAACCCCTGTGGCGCTACGCCCTGCGTTTCGGCCTGGAGATCCCCTTCGCCGCCTGCGCGGTCGCCGCCCTGGCCGCGGCCCGCAGCCCGGCCCGCCTTGCCCCCCCCCTGGCGGGGCTGGCCCTGGCCGGGGCCTTCCTGGTCCGGGGCGTCTTCGGTCTGCCGGTCCTGGCCCTGCTGCTCCTGGACGCCCGCCTGGGCCGCGAGTCCGCCTCGGGCTGGCGCCGGCGGGGCGGGGCCATCCTCCTGGCCCTCCTGCTCCTCGCGGCCTTCGACCTGGGCCACCGGGCCGGTACCGGCCACTCCTTCTGGTGGGCCCACCTGCAACGCCAGGTCCTGCCCTCCCTGGCCGAGGGCGGCACCATCCACCCGAATCGCGGCTCCACCCTCCTCTACTACGGCGGCCGTCTGGGCCTCTACGCCCTGCCCGCCTGGCTCCTCCTGGCGGCGGCCGCCCGGCGCCGGCAGCTGCTCCGACCGGAGGGACGACGAGATCAGCTCCTGGCCATCGTCTGGATCCTCCTCTTCTTCACCGGCGTGGCCCTGGCCCGCCGCCAGGGCAGCCGCTACCTCTTCGCCGTCTGGCCAGCCACCGCCCTCCTGGCCAGCCACGCCCTGGCCGGCCTCGGCCGGGGCCGCCTCCAGCGGGCCGGACCGTGGCTGGCGCCGGCGGCCCTGGCCCTGGCCCTGCTCCTGACCGGCGGCAAGTCCCTGCTCACGCCCCGGGACACCTGGTGGCGGAGCGCCGATCTCCTGCGCCAGGAGCGGTCCCTCCTGGACGGTCCGGTGTACGGCCCCTTCCGCACCCAGGACGACCGGCTGAAGCAGTTCCTCCGCCACCATGGCGGCACCTGGGCCTTCGCCGCCCCCCCCGCCCGGCCCGGAAGAGGGGACCTGCGCTGGCTGCCGGCCGGGCAGCCGCCTGCCCCCGGCGAGCGCCCTCTCCTGCTCACCCCCCTGGGC
>CAYMFV010000343.1:0-3789 GCA_964389745.1 uncultured Planctomycetales bacterium
GCCAGGCCCCGGGCGGCGGCCAGGGCCTCGCCCAGGGTCAGGAAGGGCAGATCGTGGGCCGTGGCCAGGTCCGGCAGGACGGAGGTGGCGTGGCGGGAGCCCTCGGTGCCCGGGTCCACCAGGACCAGGGGCCGGCTGCCGCCGGCGCTGGCCCGTCGCAGCAGGGCGACCAGGTTTCGGGCCGCGGCCGGCAGGTGGCGGGCGTCCAGGAGGCGCGCCTGGATCATCCAGATGCGGCCCCGGCCCCAGGGCCGCTCGGCGATGCCGCCGTTGCCGTGGATGGTCCAGCCCGGCGTCGGCAGGAAGCGGGAGCCGAGGATGCCCGCCGCCGCCACCGGCTCCAGGTCGAGGACGCCCCCGGGATCGAAGCGGTCCTGGTTCTCCCGGACCAGGTCCGGGGGCTCCGGCAGCCAGCCGATGTCATAGCGCCCCCGGGCGTAGTCCTGCTCCAGGACCAGGAGCTCGGTGCCCCGGGCCACCACGTCCAGGAGCTTGCGCTGCTCCTCTACCGGGTAGCTCTTGTGGAACAGCCAGGCTCGGGGGCCGAGGACCAGGGCCCCGACGCCTTCGGGATCGAGGACCGCCGGGTCCAGGAAGCGCAGCGCCGCCTCGGGACCGTGCAGGGGGGGGGCAGGCCGGGGCCGAACGGGCACCACCACCCAGGGGGCGGCCTCCTCGTACCAGGGGATGCGGTACCAGTACTCCCCCACCCGGACCTCGGCGGCGAGCTGGTGGCCCCAGGCTTGCCGGGGCAGCTCGGTGACGAAGCGACCCAGCTCCCGGCGCATGGGCAGGGGGTGGAAGAAGGTGGTGGCCGGGAGGGGCTTGTGCAGGAGCCGGGCCTCCTCGACCTCCTGCCCCTCCACCCGGACCCGGAGGGTACCCCGGTCGTCCTTCCACACCAGGCGCAGGTCCCGGGGGGGGCGGGGACGGGCCGGGTAGAGGGTCTCCCCAGGGGGCACGGCCTCGGTGGCCGCCACCGTCTCCCGGCCGCCCAGGCGTCGGGCCTCGTTGCGCACCACCCCCACCACCGTCCGCCAGTGCCAGGTCGGGACGCGCATCCGCTCCCGGGCCAGGAAGGGGCGGTAGAAGTCGGCCTCGGGGGAGAAGGAGAGGGCCTCCCAGGCCACCCGGGCGGCGCCGAGCTGCCGGGTCAGCTCGGCCCGGGCCGCCGGCGCCTGGAGGGGGTCCACCTCCGCCTGGAGCAGGGCCAGGGCGGCCCGGAAGCGGGCGGCGTGGAAGGCCGCCAGGCTGGCGACCTGGCCCTGGGCGGCGGCCAGCTCGTCCAGGAAGGCCTGGTCGGCCGCCGGCAGGCCGGGCACCCGGAGGATGCGCCGCAGGAGGATCCGCCGGCGCAGCTCCAGGAGGGCGTCGGCCACCTCGGCGAAGCCCAGGCGCCCGTCCCGGCCGCCGGTGGCCTGGATGGCCAGGGCGGTGGCCGGGGAGACCAGGAGGTGGCTGTCCAGGGGCTCACCGGTGGCCAGCCGGGGCAGCCCGCCGCCGGTCTCCAGCTCCGGCGCCAGGAAGCTCCGGTCGGGGCCCATGCCCAGGGCCAGGGTGACCAGGGGCAGCACCCGGCTGGCCGCCTGCCAGGCGTCGAGGATCGACCGGGAGGCGATGCCGTAGCGGCGGTGGAAGCTCCCCTGCAGGTCCTCCAGGCCGTCTCCCGGGTCGTAGGCGAGGCGTCCCCAGAGGGCCAGGAAGAGGGCGTCCCGCTGGTGGGGCCATCGCCAGGCCGGACGATCCGTGGCCAGGTGCTCGGCCGGGGTCCGGGGCATCCTGGAGGCCGGCGCCTCCACCACCAGGCCCTGGACCCGTCCCGCCATGCGGGCGGCCAGGCGCACCGCCCGGCGGACGAAGTCGGGGTCGTACCAGGGAAAGAGACGCAGGCTGCCGCCGGCCCGGACCTCCCACACCAGGGGGGGGGAGAGCTGCCGCCGGCGGGCTCGGTGAAGGCGTCGTCCCAGGAGAAGTCGGGCCAGCAGGCGGCGCGACCTCCGGCGATCGGCCAGGGCGGCCCCAGGTGGCCGCCGTTCCAAGGCAGGGCCCGGGGGGCACCGGCATCGCTGGCCGCCGGATCCCCTGCCCGGCGCACCCGGTCCAGGGCCGGGAACAGGCGGTGCAGCTCCGCCGGGGAGGGCCCCCCTTCCCCGGGATCCAGGCTCACCCGGATGGCCCGGGCGTGGGCGAGGTCGAGGATGCGGCCCAGGCGCTCCCGGCAGGCCCGGGCGGCGGCGTCCTCGCCCAGGAAGACCGCGGCGAAGGGCTGCTCCCGGCCCTGGTAGAGGTCCCAGGGCGGCAGCAGGTGCAGCCAGTTCAGGCGCGCCCGGGCCATGCCGTCCAGGAGGGAGACCCAGTAGGCCTCGTCCTGGAACCACCAGCGGGCCGGGTCCCGGCGGGCGGCCGGGTCGTCCACCGTGCGGTGCGCCTCCGGGTCCCAGGGGAGGGGGATCGCCATGGCCAGGCCCCGCTCCCGGAAGAAGGGACGGCGCTCCACGGCCCCGGGGAGGAAGGCCTCGCCCCGGCGGCTGCGGATCCGGGCCGCCAGCTCCAGGGCTCCGTACAGCCCCCCCTCCGGGTCGGCGGCCTCGACCCGGGCGGTCCGGCCGTCGGTGCGCAGGACGAAGCCGGCGGCAGGGCCCGCGCCGGTGATCCGGATGTCCACGGGGTAGGCGGCCGGGTCCAGGCGGGCGGCGGCGAAGGCGGCGGCGAGCTCCGTCCGGGCCAGCTCGGGCACCGCCGGCTCCTGGCACGCGAGGACGAGGAGGAGGGTCGGGAGCATGGGCCGTCGGGGTGGCGCCCCAGGCGCCGGGAACGCATCATGGTGCCGCCTCGTGCCGCCTCTCGCCATGCGTTCCGCCCTCGCCCTCCTCTGCGCCCTGCCCCTCCTCGCGGTCCTCCCGGCCTGCGCCGCGGACACCCTGGGGGGCTCCCCCCAGCTCCGGGAGGTGGCGGACCGGGAGCTGGTGCAGTTCGTCGGCGTCTCCGAGATGGCGGTCCGGGAGCGCCTGGGCGAGCCCTACGACCTCCGGGAGACGGCGGACGGCACCCGCTGGCTGCGCTACGTGGGCCTGGCCATCGGCCGCTACGGCGTCCCGGCCCGGAGCCGGGTGGTGGTCTTCCGTGTGGTGGACGGCGTGGTCGAGGAAGTGGCCACCGGCAGCTTCCTGTAGGCCCGGGCCAGGGCCTCCAGGAAGGCCGCGGGGTCCGGCAGGCGCAGCAGCCAGGCCCGGCCGTCGACCGTGCGCAGGAGGATGCCGCCCGCCGTGCCCGCCTCCTCCGGGATGGGCGCGCCGGCCCACGACACGGGCCGGAACAAGCGCCGGGCCGGCCGGGAGGGGCCCGGGAGGACCTCGGCGTTCTCCAGGGTCTCCAGGGGGAGGCGCCAGGGCGGCAGGGGGTGGAGGCGGAGGAGCACCCGGTCCGGGTGGACGGCGACCTCCCAGCGGGCGACGAGGGCGGTGGCGAGGCCGAGCATCTGCAGCACCGTGACCGCCCCCAGGAACCAGAGCACCCAGGCCACCTCGGCCAGGGGCCGGCCGGCGTCGGCGGCGGCCAGGAAGTGGCGCATGGCCAGCCAGGCGGGCACGACCAGGGGTGTGTTCACCAGGGCCAGGAGGGTCAGGACCGCCCCCCGGGAGACCGGGGCCTGGCACCGGTACAGGGGGGGGGCGGTCACCGGATGCGGAAGCGTCCGAGGCCCACGGTGCTGGCGCTGCCGGCGGCGGTGTGCCGGGGCAGGCGCCGGCGGCCGGCGTACCAATTGTTGTGGTCCCAGTCCACGTTGCC
>CAYMFV010000344.1:0-3769 GCA_964389745.1 uncultured Planctomycetales bacterium
TCCTGGACCCGGCCGACCGCCGCCACCGCTACCCCTTCACCAACTGCACCCACTGTGGGCCCCGCTACAGCATCCTCCGGGCCCTGCCCTACGACCGGCCGAACACCACGATGGCGGCCTTCCCCATGTGCCGGCGTTGCCGGGCCGAGTACGAGGACCCGGGCGACCGGCGCTTCCACGCCCAGCCCAACGCCTGTCCGGAGTGCGGGCCACAGCTCGCTCTCCGGGACCCCGGAGGGGCGGTCCTGGCGGTGGGGGACCTGGCCCTCCGGGAGGCGGAGCGGGCCGTCCGGGACGGCCTGGTGGTGGCCGTCAAGGGCCTCGGCGGCTTCCACCTGGTGGTGGACGCCCGGGACGAGGCTGCGGTCCTGCGCCTGCGCCGGCGCAAGCGCCGGGAGGAGAAGCCCTTCGCGCTGCTCTACCCGGATCTCGCGGAGGTGCGCCGGGACTGCGAGCTGGAGGCGGAGGAGACGGCCCTCCTGGACTCCCCGGAGGCGCCCATCGTCCTCCTGCGCCGGCGCCGGGACGCCCGGCCGGTGGCCGCCGTCGCCCCGGGCAGTCCCTCCCTGGGGGTGATGCTCCCCTGCACGCCCCTGCACCACCTCCTGGCCCGGGACCTGGGCTTTCCCGTGGTGGCCACGAGCGGCAACCTCTCCGAAGAGCCCCTCTGCACCGGCGAGGAACAGGCCCTGGAGCGCCTGCAGGGCATCGCCGACCTGTTCCTGGTCCACGACCGACCCATCGCCCGGCCGGTGGACGACTCGGTGGCCCGGGTAGTGGACGGCCAGGTCCTGGTCCTGCGCCGGGCCCGGGGCTTCGCGCCCTTGCCCGTGCCCCTGCCCGCGCCACGGGACCACCCGGCGGTGCTGGCTTTCGGGGGCCACCTGAAGAACAGCGTCGTCCTGGCGGTGGCCGGCCAGGCCTTCCTGAGCCAGCACGTGGGCGACCTGGACCGGCGCCAGGCCCGGGAGGTCCACCGCCGGGTAGTCGCCGATCTTCAGGCCCTCTACCAGTGCCGGGCGCAGATGGCGGCCTGCGACCTGCACCCGGACTACGCCTCCACCCGGGAGGCGGAGGACAGCCGCCTGCCCCTGGTCCGGGTCCAGCACCACGTCGCCCACGTCCTGGCGGCGATGGCCGAGAACGAGCTCCCCCCCCCGGTGCTCGGGATCGCCTGGGATGGCACCGGGTGGGGCCCCGACGGCACCGTCTGGGGGGGGGAGTTCCTGCGCCTGGGTCCCCGGGGCTGGCGCCGGGTGGCCCGGCTCCGCCCCTTCCCCCTGCCGGGAGGCGAGGCGGCGGTCCGGGAGCCCCGGCGGGCGGCCCTGGGCCTCCTGTTCGCGGCCCTCGGTCCCGAGGCCCTGGAGCGCCGGGACCTGGCCCCGGTGGCCGCCTTCGCCCCGGGAGAGCTCCGGGTCCTGGGTGGCGTCCTGGAGCAGGGCGTCCAGGCGCCCCTCTGTTCCAGCGCCGGCCGTCTCTTCGACGCCGTCGCCGCCCTCCTGGACCTGCGCCAGCGCTGCTTCTTCGAGGGCCAGGCCGCCATGGAGCTCGAGTGGCTCCAGGATGGCGTGGCGGCGGGGGGGAGAGCCTGGCCCCTGCCCCTGGTGCGGCCCGGCGACGGCCCGCCGGAGCTCGACTGGGGACCCCTCCTGGAGGCCCTGCTGGTCGACCTGGCCGCCGGCGTTCCCCGGCCCCGCATGGCCCGGCGCTTCCACGACGCCATGGTGGCGGGCATCCTGGCCGTGGCCCGGGCCGCGGCGGAGGAGCGGGTGGTCCTCACCGGCGGCTGCTTCCAGAACCGCCGTCTCCTGGAGGGCTGCTGCCAGCGCCTGCGGGCGGCTGGCTTCCGGCCGGTCCGCCACCAGCGCATCCCGCCCAACGACGGCGGTCTGGCCCTGGGCCAGGCGGCGGCCGCGGTATCGTGGCCCCGGGCGGCCCGTCCCGAGGAAGCCTGAAGCCATGTGCCTCGCCATCCCCGGACGCATCCTCGACATCGAGGGCGACGATCCCCTGGCACGCAGCGGCCGGGTGGACTTCGGTGGCATCGTCAAGGAGATCAACCTGGCCCTGGTCCCCGAGGCCCGGCCGGGGGACCACGTCCTGGTGCACGTCGGCCTGGCCATCAGCGTCGTCGATGCCGCCGAGGCGGAGCGCACCTGGGAGCTCCTGCGCAGCCTCGAGGCCGAGGAGCAGGAGGGGGGGGGAGCATGAGGTACCTGGACGAGTACCGGGACGCCGCCGCCGTGCATCGCCTGGCGGCGGCCCTGCGCCGGCGCTGCACCCGGCCATGGACGGTGATGGAGATCTGCGGCGGCCAGACCCACGCCATCGTCCGTTACGGCCTGGACACACTCCTGCCCGAGGAGCTGACCCTGGTGCACGGTCCCGGCTGCCCGGTGTGCGTGACGCCGGTGGCGATCCTCGACGCCGCCCTGGAGCTGGCCGCCCGGCCGGAGGTGGTGTTCTGCTCCTTCGGCGACATGCTCCGGGTTCCCGGCAGCCACGGCGACCTCCTCGCCGCCCGGGCCGCGGGCGCCGACGTCCGGGTCGTCTACGGCCCCCTGGATGCCCTGGATCTGGCCCGGCGCCTGCCCGAGCGGGAGGTCGTCTTCTTCGCCGTCGGCTTCGAGACCACGGCCCCGGCCAACGCCCTGGCGGTGGAGCGGGCCCGGCAGGAGGGCGTGGAGAACTTCTCGGTGCTGGTGGCCCACGTCCTGGTGCCGCCGGCCATGGAGGCCATCCTGGCGGCCCCCGACAACCGGGTGCAGGCCTTCCTCGCCGCCGGCCACGTCTGCACGGTGAGCGGCTTCGCCGACTACGAGCCCATCGCCCGCCGCTACGGGGTGCCCATCGTCGTCACCGGCTTCGAGCCGGTGGACCTCCTGGAGGGGCTGTACCTGGCGGTCGGCCAGCTCGAGGAAGGTCGGATCGAGGTGGAGAACCAGTACGCCCGCTCGGTCCGGCGCCAGGGCAACCTCCCCGCCCGGGAGCTGGTGCAGCGGGTCTTCCAGGTGGTGGACCGGGACTGGCGCGGTCTGGGCAGCCTGGCCCGGAGCGGCCTCGCCCTCCGGGAGGAGTACGCGGCCTTCGACGGCCTGCGTCGCTTCGGCCTGGCGCCGGGAGGGGCGGCCGAGGACCCGGAGTGCCGGGCCGGGGAGGTCCTCCGGGGGGTCCGCAAGCCGCCGGACTGCCCGGCCTTCGGCAGCCGCTGCACGCCCGAGAACCCCCTCGGGGCCCCTATGGTCTCCTCCGAGGGCGCCTGCGCCGCCTACCATCGGTACCGGGGTGCCGCCGCTCCCTCGGCCTGACGACGCGCCGGAACGCTGATGGCTGCCGCCCTCGCGTGTCCCCTGCCCCTGGATCGCTACCCGCGGGTGCTCCTGGCCCATGGGGGCGGGGGCCGCCTCATGCAACGCCTGGTCGAGGACATGTTCCTGGCGGCCCTGGGTGGGCCGGTCGCCGGGGAGCGCCACGACGGCGCCCTCCTGGAGCCGGCGCCGGGGCGGCTGGCCTTCACCACCGACACCTACGTGGTCCGACCCCGGCGCTTTCCCGGTGGCGACATTGGCAGCCTGGCGGTGCACGGCACCGTCAACGACCTGGCGGTGTGCGGCGCCCGGCCCCGGTGGCTGTCGGCAGGCTTCGTCCTGGAGGAGGGTCTGCCCATGGAGGAGCTCTGGGGGCACGTCCAGGCCATGGCCGAGGCCGCCCGGGCCTGTGGTGTGGTGGTCGTCACCGGTGACACGAAGGTGGTGGAGCGGGGCAAGGG
>CAYMFV010000345.1:0-3729 GCA_964389745.1 uncultured Planctomycetales bacterium
CTGCTCGCCTGGCGGGATGCCAGGGCCGAGCACGCCGACATCCTCTACTGGCGGACCACCACCGGTGAGGAGGTGGACCTGGTGGTCGAGAGCGACGGGCGGCTCCTGCCGCTCGAGGTCAAGGCGACGGGACGACCCCGGTTGCGGGACGTGGTGCACCTCCGGGCCTTTCGCCGGGAGTACGGCGACCGGTCCCGGGCGGCGCTCCTCCTGCACACCGGGTCCACCGTCGAGTGGCTGGCGCCGGACGTCCTCGCCGTCCCCTGGTGGCGGGCCTGCTGAATCCGGCCAGGCGCCCTACTCCACCCGCCACTCGAGGACCCCGCCGGACATGTCCTCCTGGAGGCGGACCTCCAGGCGCAGGGCGTCGGTGGTCACGGGGTCGAACTCCACCTCGTTGAAGCGGTCCTTCGCCGTGCCGTAGCCGCTGGCGCCCGGGACCTCGCGCCACTTCTCCCCGTCCCGCCACAGGAGCCGCCAGGAGGCCGGCACCCGGCAGCGGCCGATGCCGGTGTCGTCGAACCAGTACACGGCTGCCCGGTGGAAGGTGCGGGGCTCGGGGAAGCGGCGCTCGATCCACTCCACCGTGCCCAGGCGCGGCCACCAGGTGAAGCGGGGGATGGAGTGGTCCGCCGAGGACGAGGGGAGGATGCCGTCCTGGATGGCGAAGGGGTCGTCGTGGTACCAGGAGGCCGGCGGCGGGGTGGGGGGGGGCGTCCAGACGTGCCCCTCGCCCTCGGGCGCCGCCACCGGGAGGACCGTCAGCCGCAGGCGGGCGCAGCCCATGGGGATGAGGGGCAGGCGCTCCACCGGGCCCTGGCAGCGCACCGGGCTCTCCTGGAGCTCGCCGGCCAGGCCCCACTCCTCCTGCCACTCGGGGACCCGGCGGAAGCGGCCCCACAGGCGCAGGGGGGGGCCGTCCGGCACGAAGGGCTGGGCCTTCAGCGGCCGGTCCACCTCCTCGACCTCGAAGGAGGCCGCCGGGTCAGCCTCGTCCAGGACCACCGCGTAGTTCCAGGCGGCCTCGGGGAGCACGTCCCACTCGGGCCAGGCGTCGCTGCCGCCGTTGCGCTGCCAGTGCTCGGGGAGGAAGAGGCTCCAGGCCAGGGGCCCCCGGTACACCGAGACCGCCCCGCCGTGGGCCTCCCAGCGGCGCACCCGGATCTCCATGGGCAGGCGCAGGACCACCTGGTCGCCGTCCCGCCACTCCCGCTCGACGGTGAGGAAGGCGCCGGGCCGGCCGGCCTGCTCGCCCCCCCCCGGGAGGACGGCCGTGGCGCCCTCGCACCAGCCCGGCACCCGGAGGCGCAGGGGGAAGGCCACGGGCCGGGGGGCGTGCACGGTGAAGCGCAGCTCCTCGCCGAAGGGGTAGGCGGTCTCCTCGACGATGCGGACCTCGACGCCATCGCCGGCGCCGACCCGGGCCCGGACCTCGCTGGGGGCGAGGAGCAGGGCGGCCAGGCCCCGGTCCGGGGTCGCCGCCCAGAGGCTCTGGGTGTAGTAGGGCCAGCCGTGGCTGACGTTGTGCTGGCAGCAGCGGTAGCGGCCGCCGGCGGAGTAGGCCAGCATGCAGCCGCCGTTCTCGACCCCGGGAGCGTGGTTCTCGTGGTCGAGGCGGATCGTGTTCGGGGCGGTGAGGTAGTGGAGCCCCTTCAGGTCCGGGGTGAAGGCCGCCGGCAGGGAGTTGAAGGCAACCTCCTCGCAGCGGTCGGCCCAGGCGAGATCCCCGGTGATCCGGGCCAGCATCTCGCAGGAGAGCATCATCTCCACCATGGAGCAGGCCTCGGCGGCCTGGCGGGGATCGTCGTGCCCCTCCCGGGCGTTCTCGTCGGCCCCGAACATCCCCCCCGGCACCTGCCCGAACCTCGCCATCACCTCCTCGTAGTCCCGGTACGTCGCCCGGAGGTGCCGCTCCTCCCCCGACTGGCGCCAGAACTGGGCCGGCTCCCGGAAGCCCTGGCAGATGTTGACGCCGTGCCAGGAGGCGACGCCGCCGGTCCAGTCCGCTGTCCGCCGGTGCACCTTTGCCGCCAGGGGCAGGAGCCATTCCTCGCCGCTCCGCTCCCAGGCCCAGTGGACGATGTCCAGGAGGTCTCCCCCACGGATCTTCTGCCAGGAGCCGGGCAGGAGCTCCGCCTCGGGAAGGGCGTCCACCCAGCGCAGGTAGCGGAGCACGAAGGGCAGCACCCGGGGGTCGCCGGCGGCCTCGGCGTGGGTCCGGAGCACCCACAGGGCGACCATGTTCGGCCACAGGTCCCGGGCCTCCCGGTTGCGGGCCGGTCCGAACCAGCCGTTCTCCTGCTGGCTGGCCAGGATGGCCTCCACCCAGCGGTGGGAGCGGTCGAGGATGGCCTCGTCCCCGAGGACGTGGCCCAGGGCCTCGAAGCCCTTCAGCCAGTAGGGGAGCTCTTCCCAGCCGTTGGCCCCCTGCCCCTTCGGGTCGCTCCAGGCGCTGCCCTCGAAGCGGGTCCAGGGGCTGATCTCGTCCAGGCGCCCGTGCATGCCCTCGGCCATGAGCCGGAGCTGCTCCCGGAGCCAGCCCCGGGGCTGGACGGCGCCCGGCGGCAGCGGCGCCAGGGCCCGGGGCCGCAGGGGCGGCCGCCCCTCGGGGTACCAGGGGTTCCCCTGGGGCGCGGCCAGGGGCGCGAGGGCGAGGAGGGCGCAGTGGAGGCCGGTGAGCATGGCAGGGGTGCATTGTGCCGCCGGATCGGCCTCCTGGAAGCAGCCCGCCGGGGCGGGCGGAGCTGGCTGGTGCCGGCCCTCTCGAGCTCCTTTCTGGGGAGCCTGCAGGTCCTGTTCCTCCTCCAGGCGTGGACGGGTCCGCCCGCTTTCCGGCCGGAGTACTTCCTTCCTGCTGGCACGCTCCTCCTGTTCGTCTTCCTCCTGGCCATCGCCCTCGGCCTGACGGCCTCGGGACGGTTGCTCGGGGGGACGACGGGATTCCAGCAGTTCTGCGCGGCCATCGCCGGGGTCTCGGCGCCGGCGGCCCTCTACTCCCTGGGCTTCGTCCTGCCCCTCCAGTTCCTCTGGCCGGAGATCTGGCTCCAGGCGGTGGCGGTCGAGCCCAGACGCTTCCTGACCGGCCCGCCGCCGGTCCTGGCGGTGCGCCTGGTCCACCAGGTGGTACAGTTCTGGTTGCTCGGGGTCTATTTCCGGAGCATCGGGGCGGCGGAGGGAGTGTCGGCCGGGATCGCCTTCCTGCACAACCTCCTCGCCGGGCTCTACCTGTTCCTCCTCGGCCTGGTGCTCCTCACCCTGGTGGGGGCGGTGGTCCTCTTCCTGCGCACCCAGGAGTGAGGGCTGACGCCGAGGGCGCGAGGACACGGGGCCCGATACCCTGACCGCCGATGCCCGTTGCCTCCTGGACCCTGCCCCGGGGCTGCCGCCGGCCGGGCTGGCGTGACGACGTCCTCCGGCCCCACGCCACCGCCTTCCTGCGCCGCCTCCTGCCCGTACCGACCGCCCCCTACGGGGAGGACCTGGTGGCCGGCGAGATCCGGGCCCTGTGCGCCGAGGCCTCCGCACGGTCCCGGCACGGTCCCTGGCGGGTGCGGGCGGACGCCGCCGGCACCCCGGTGGTCCGGGTCCCCGGGGCCGACGGGGGCCGCCCGGCCCTGGCCTTCCAGGCCCACATGGACCACCCGGCCTTCCTGGGCGAGGGCCCGGCGAACCGGCGCGGGCGCCTGCCGGCGGCCTTCTACGGCGGCCACCCGCCGGAGCGCCTGCCCG
>CAYMFV010000346.1:0-3716 GCA_964389745.1 uncultured Planctomycetales bacterium
GTGCTCCAGGGCCTGGCGGGGAGTGGCCGCCCGGAGGGCGTCCAGGAGCAGGAGGCCCCGACTCCGGGCCCCCTCGGGGAGCGGGTCCTCGGGCCGGTTCACCAGGCCCGCCAGGAAAGCGGCCGCGGCCAGCCCGAACCAGGTGCCGCCGGCCCGGGGATCCCGGGGCGCCAGGACAGGGGGGGCGCCGGCCAGGATGCCGGGCGCCAGCCCCCGGCGAGCCGGGTCCTCGTCCCGTACGAAGAGGACCGCCAGGGCGGCGTCCGCCAGAACCCGGTGCAAGAGGAGCACGGAACACACGGCGCCCCCATTAGAATCCCCGCCCTCGGAGCGGGCTTCGGAGGAACGATCTGGCCCCCAACGTGACCATCCTTGCCGGCGGCCGCCGCAACCCCTGGCTGCGGCCCGCGGTCCAGGTTGCCCTGGGCTTCCTGGGGTTGATCCTCGTGGGCACCCTCCTGCTCCTCCTGCCCCGGGCGGTTGCGGCGGGAAAGGCGCCCCTGGACTGGAGCGGCGCCCTCTTCACCGCCACCTCCGCCACCTGCGTCACCGGGCTGACGGTGGTGGACACCGCCCACCACCTCTCCTTCTTCGGGCAGGCGGTGGTCCTGGGTCTGATCCAGCTCGGCGGCCTGGGCATCATGACCCTGGCCCTGCTGGTGGTCCTCAGCCTGGGGGCCGGCGGCGGCACCGAGGCGGCCGAGCTGCTGGACTCCACCCTGGCCGCCCCCTGGGTCCACGAGCAGCCCCGCCGGGCCCTCGGCTTCCTCCTGGCCGGCGTGCTCCTCACCGAGGCGGCGGGGACCCTGTGCCTCTGGCTCGGGCTCCAGGGGCCCGACCGGAACCTGTGGACGGCCTGCTTCCTGTCCGTCTCCGCCTTCTGCAACGCCGGCTTCGACAACCTGGAGGCCGGGCTCGGTCCCTACGCCGGCTCCTGGGCCGTCGGCCTGCCCCTCCTGCTCCTCTGGCTCGGCGGCGGCCTGGGCTTCCTCCTGCCGGCGGGCCTCCTGGCTCGCCGGTGGGGACGGCGAGGCCGGCGGGTCCTGGACCTGACCACCCGCATGGTCCTGGTCGGCAGCGCCGTCCTGGTCCCCCTGGGGGCCCTGGTCTTCGCCCTGTGCGAGGCGGACGGCCTCCTGGCGGGCCGGGCGCCCGGGGAGAAGCTGCTCCTGTGCCTGTTCCAGGGCAACACGCCCCGGACCGCCGGCTTCTCCATGCTGCCCATGGCCGAGGCGAGCCGGGCCACCCTCCTGGCCCTGGTGCCCTTCATGCTGGTGGGTGCCGCCCCGGGAGGGACGGCCGGCGGCATCAAGATCCCCACGGCCGCGGTCTTCCTGGCGACCCTCCGGGCCCGGCTCCGGGGCGCCGACGAGGTGGTGGTGGGTCGCCGGACGCTGCCCCTGCAGACCATCCGCCGGGCCCTCCTGGTGTTCCTGCTGATGCTCTTCGCCTTCCTGGGCTGCTCCTTCCTCCTGGGCGTCCTCGAGGCCCACAACCACCCCCTCGACGCCCTGGTCTTCGAGGCCGCCAGCGCTCTCGGCACCGTCGGCCTGTCCACGGGCATCACGCCGGAGCTCGGCACCGGCTCCCGCCTGGTCCTGGCGGCGGCCATGTTCCTGGGCCGCCTCGGGCCCCTCACCCTGGTCTACGCCCTCCTCCGCCAGCGTCCCTTCCAGACCGTGGTCCGCTACCCCCGGGAAGAGGTCTTCGTCGGCTGACCCTGGAGCGGGGCCCGGCCCGGTGACTAAGCTGGCCCGGTGCCCGGCCGGAGTCCCCGCCCGACACGACGCATGCGAGCCATGAAGAAGCGCATCCTGGTCCTCGGCCTCGGCAAGTTCGGCCGGGAGGTGGTGGACTGCCTGGTCCGCGGCGCCGAGGACGGCGGTCCGGACGTGGTCGTCTACGCCGTCGACCGGGACCAGACCACCATCGAGAAGTACCGGGACAAGGTCCACACCGCGGCCTTCGCGAACCTGCAGGAGCAGGGCGCCGTCAAGGAGCTCCTGAAGGAGCTCGGCATGACCCCGGACGTGGCCATCGTCAGCCTCGGGGACTCACTGGAGGCCTCCATCCTGGCCACCCTGGACCTGGTGGAGCGGCAGGTGCCCCGGATCCTGGTCAAGGGCCTCCACGAGACCCACCGCACGATCCTGAACCGGATCGTCGAAGGCTGGACCCTGGAGGTGAAGGAGGCCGGTCCCGTCCATCCCCGGGTGGAGGTCCTCATTCCCGAGCTCGACGCCGCCCGGCAGCTGGCCGAGCGCCTGCCCTCGGACTTCGTCTTCGAGTCCCTGTCCCTGAGCGAGGACGCCAGCATCCAGGAGGTCCGCTGTCCCGACAAGTTCAAGGGCAAGACGCTGGCCGACCTGCAGCTGCGCCAGAAGTACGGGGTCACGGTCCTGGGCATGCGCATGGCCGACTCCGGGGGCGAGCACCGGGGCCATCTCTCGCCCCTGCCGGCGGACAAGGCCATTCCCGGGAGCTGCACCCTGACGATCATGGGCAGCAAGAAGGACCTGCAGCGCTTCCGCAGGGACTTCGAGGCCTCCTGAGGCCAGGAGGGCTTCAGGGAGGGCCGACGACCGTCCGATAGGGGGGCGTGGAGGATCGTGACCCCTTCGTGGCCAGCATCATGCGGGCCATCGACCAGCGTGTGCTCCTGACCTTCACCCACGAGCAGGAGCGGGCGCTCCGTTCGGCCCTGGAGACCCACAGCCGGCGCAAGCACGCGGTGGACATCCGGGGCACCATTCCCCTCTTCTTCACGCGCCTGTACTTCGTGATCCTCGTGGGCAAGGACCGGCGCCGGCACAGCCGGCGCGTCCACGAGGAGCGGCGGGCGGCGACCCGGCAGGTGAACCTGGTCCTGTTCCTGGCCGGGATCCTGGTGGCCCTCTCCCTCCTGACCCTGGTCTTCCTCTACCTCCTCAAGTGGGCCTTCGGGGTGGACCTGATCGGCGACGCCCACCTCTACCAGCTCCTCGGTTTCTGAGCGGAGCCGGCGGCCGGGCGAGGGCTTCAGTCCCGGTGTCGGGTCAGGAGTTCCATCTGCAGGCTCCCCCCTCCCGGCAGGGACTGGGTCAGCTCCACCTGCATCCGGTAGGTGAGCCCGCTGTCGGCCAGGAGCTCCAGGGAGCCCCGGCCCGTGGCCGCCGGCGCGAGCCGGCCGTCGGCATCCACCAGCTCGGGACGCAGCTCCAGGCGCAGGAGCCGGTGGCGGCGCTCCCGGAAGCTGCCCGTGAAGCGCAGGCGCCGGCGCAGGACCTGGCCCGGCTCGGCACCGGGAGCCGCACACTCGCAGGACCACTCCTCGCCCAGGCGGACCGGGCCCGGAGGCCGGGGAACCGAGATGGCGGCCTCCAGGACGGTCACGAAGCGTCGCACCCCCGCCGGGCCGAAGGCCTCCCGGAAGCCCGGCGGCAGCTTGCCGCCACCCACCGCCCCGGCCACCAGCTCCTCCAGGATCTCCATGCCCCGGAGCTCCTGGATGGCGCCGTCGGGACCCACGAGGAAGCGGAGGTCGACCCGGCGCAGGCCCTCGGACCATGCCGCCAGCAGCCGCCGGCAGGCAGCCGCCCGGGTCTCCTCCCCGGCCGGCCAGCCCTCCAGGCGCAGCCGTCCCTGGCGCCACTCGGTCCGGGTCTCCCCTTCCTGGAGGCGCAGCCGCCAGTCGGTGAAGGCTCCCTCGATCCGCCACCTGGCCCCCTCCCGGACCA